>JAGQIB010000135.1:0-721 GCA_020431545.1 Gemmatimonadota bacterium | reverse complement strand
GCCGACGTGGCCGGGGTGATCGGGTACATGGCCAGACACTCCATCCCGGAGGCCATCACCCCGAGTCCCACCGCCTGGTTGCCGTTCATCACGACCATCGGCCGATCCGAGCACCAGGCCGGCACCTCGAACTGGTACGGGAGCTCCCGCTCCGCGAACTCCCAGCCGGCGCGAACGAGATCGTGGTTCTTCTTCACGACCGCCTCGCCCTTGCGGCGGAACACGATCTCGACCTCGGACAGCACCTTCTCGAGCTCGCGGCCGTACACGCGGGCGAGCAGCCCCACCACCCACATGTTCTTCCCGACCCGCGGGGTGTCCGTGATCTTCCCGCACTCGTCCTCGATCGGGATCTCGTGGATCACGAGGCCGTGACTCTTGAACTCCTCGATCGCCTTCGCGTACAGCTCGCGCACCGACTCCACCGGGTCGGTGGCCCACTTGCAATCCAGCAGCAGGATCGTGCCGGGCTTGTACGCGTGCTGCTCGATGCGTCCGTACAGCACCTGCTCGTTGAACGCCACGACGAGGTCGGCCTCGTCGCCCATGTTCGTGACCTCGCTCGAGCCGAGGCGGATGCGGATGCCGCTCGCGCCCGCGCGCGAACGCGCCGGCGGCTTGATCTCGGCGGGGATGATCTCCACGGTCCAGACGCCGTTGCCCATCTTCGCGCTCACGGCGCCGAAGATCTGGCCGGCCTTCTGCGCGCCCTCGCCCGAGT
>JAGQIB010000134.1 GCA_020431545.1 Gemmatimonadota bacterium | reverse complement strand
CCCCAGTTCTGCCGGCGGAACACTTCCATGTGCGGGAAGCCGCCGTCCTTCTTGCGCCGGTACACGAGGATCTGATACGTCGCCACGGTGACGGGTCGCACGTCCTTCGACGTGCCGTCGTACTCGCCGACGTCTTGGGGCCGCAGGCTGGTCTTGTCCAGGATCTCGCGGATCCACTGCTTCGCGGCCACGGTGTTCGTCGCGAGGATGAGCGTGCTCACGCCGGCGCGCACCATCGCGCCGATCCCGACCACGGTCTTCCCCGCGCCGCACGGCAGGACCACGATCCCCTGCCCGCCTTCCGGACTGCCGTTCTGCCAGAACGCCTCGACCGCCGAGCGCTGGTAGCCGCGTAGCCCGAACTCGCGACCGTCGGCCAGGCGCTCGCCGAGAGACACAGCGAGGTCGGCCCCCGCCTCGAAGCCCACGAGATCGCGCGCGGGGAAGCCGATCTTCGTCAGCGCGATCTTGATCTCGCCGCGGTCGACGACCTTGCAGCGCCGGTGGGTCGGATCCCCGTTCGGACCGTCCAGCAGGAACGGCGCCACGGTCGGGTCCAGGAAGACCTCCTGGGCCGCGCGCTCGTCCCGCACCACGAGCCCGATCGTGCCGTCGCCCTCCGGCAACAGCTCGACGAGTCCGTACCGGTCCATCTGCGTCCGGATCTCGCGCGACAGGTTCGGAGGGATCGGGAAGCGGCTGAACGCCTCCAGTCGCTCCAGGACCTCGTCCGCCTGCAGGCCGGAGGCCGAGGCGTTCCACAGCGACAGGGGCGAGATCCGGTACGTGTGGACGTGCTCGGGGGACTTCAGCAGCTCCGCGAACGGCAGAATGGCCTCCCGCGCCTCGTCGGCGGACGGGTGGCCGACCTCCAGGAGGAGCGAGTGGTCCGACTGGACGATGAGGGGCTTGTCGGTGGTGTGGGCCATCGGCGGTCCCTTTTGTCGGTTTCCCGCATTGTCGTGCAATGCCGGAACACAACAGGCTAAACGCCCGCCCACCTCGGAGTCAAGCCGCGCGCGGGGCGGCGCGTGTCGCGCGCGTCGAAGCCGTTGCGATCCCTCACGTTCCGGGAGACGCCAGCCGATCGGTGGACTAGGATCCGGGGCGATTCCGAGAGGGAGAGGAAGAACGCGTGAATCCCGAGGCCACCATCTCGACCCGCCCGCTGCGGCTCGTCACGCAGGAGCGGGACGGAATCCGCCGCGAGCGGGAGCCGATTTCGACCGGTGTCCCGGTGGCGCGCGGCGTCGTTCGCGTGCCGGATCAGGTGGTGCTGCGCCTGGAAGACGGCACGCCCTGCCCGGTGCAATGCGAGATCACGGATCGCTGGCCCGACGGCAGCGCGCGCTGGCTGCTGCTCGACTTCGCGGTCGACGTCCCCGCGCACGGTGAGGCGAGCTGGCGACTCGACGTCGAGTCCGATGCGCCCCCGCCCCGCCCCGCGACCGCGGTGCGCTGCCGCGAGATCGAGAACGGCGTGTTCGTGGAGACGGGCGCCGCCTCCTTCGCGATCGACGCCGGACCGTTCCGACCGTTCCGCTCCGTCCGCGTGGACGGCGTCGAGCGCGTCGACCCGTCGCGCAGCGGCCTGCAGATGGAGGACGCGGACGGCGGCAAGTGGACCGCCGTCACCGACGACGTGCGCGTGATTCGATCCGGTCCGATCGCGTCCACCGTGGAGGCACGCGGGACGTTCGAGCGCGACGGTCTGCCGGGACCACTGCGTTTCGTCGCGCGGATGCGGTTCGCCGCCGGCAGCGCCTCCGTGAAGCTGGATCTCGAGATCGTGAATCCGCGGCGCGCAGCACACCCGGGCGGACACTGGGAGCTCGGCGACGCGAACTCCGTGCTCGTCCGCGACCTTTCACTGCGCCTCGCCGAGACGCGCGGCCGGCGCGTCTCCTGGTCCGCCGACGCCTCCACGCCGCTCGCCGAGGCGAGTCGCGGCGCGGTGGAGATCTACCAGGACTCCAGCGGCGGCCCGAACTGGAACAGCCGCGTCCACCTCGACCGCGATCGGAACATCCCGGTTCGGTTCCGCGGCTACCGGCTCACGGTGGACGAGGAGGAACGGACCGGTCTGCGAGCGACGCCGCGCGTCGCCGTCCACGACGGCACGACCGGGGTCGGCATCTCGCTCCGACACTTCTGGCAGAACTTCCCGCGCGCGCTCGGCGTGCGGGACGGCGTGGCGCGGGCCGGACTGTTTCCGCAGGAGTTCTCCTCCGCGCACGAGATCCAGGGCGGCGAGCGGAAGACGCACGAGATCCACCTGCACTTCGGGCGCGAGGCGCTCGCACCGGCCGGCGACTTCGCGCGCGCGCCGCTCGTGGTCGCGCCGGACCCCGCGACGTTCGTGGCCTCCGGCGCGATCCCGTACC
>JAGQIB010000133.1 GCA_020431545.1 Gemmatimonadota bacterium | reverse complement strand
CGGGCGCTAGCCTCCCGCGGGCCCGGACTCCCCCGAGCGGGCGCGGGCCGCGACGGCTTCGCGCCGCACCATCGCCACGATCCCGGTCAGGCCGAGCGCCTTGCCGAGGCTCAGCTCCGGGCCGAACAGTCGCTCCACGAGATCGTCGGTGATCGCGGCGACCTCGTCCAGCGGAGCGCCGGACAGTCCGTCCGCGAGGGCGGCCGCGAGCGCGCGGGCCGAGATCCCCTGCGGATTCTCCACCGCGAAATGGAAATCGAGCGTGCCGTCCTCCCGGGGTTCGGACCACACGAACGCGGCGGACTCGCACCCCGGCACGCGATGCGATTCCTCGAACGGCCTCTCTGCGATCCGGGCCGGAACCTCCCGGTACCGGTTCGCGAGATCGATCAGGAGTTCGATGCGGTCGGCCCGATCCGGCGACATCTCCATCAGGTCGATGGTACGCGCGAGCCGCTCGGGCAGGGGCGCGCTCACGGCTTCTCGATCGGAACGCCCACGAGGTTGCCCCACTCCGTCCAGCTTCCGTCGTAGTTCCGCACGTTCCGGTAGCCGAGCAGGTACGTCAGCACGAACCAGGTGTGACTGCTGCGCTCGCCGATCCGGCAGTACGCCACGACGTCGTCCGCGGAGGCCAGTCCCGCACCGCCCTCGTAGATCTCCCGCAGATCCGCTGCGGGCAGGAACGTGCCCGTCGTCGCGTCGATCGCGCGCGCCCACGGCACGCTCGCGGCGCCGGGGATGTGGCCGCCCCGCAGCGCGCCTTCGTTCGGATAGTCCGGCATGTGCATCCGCTCGCCCCGGTACTCCTCGGGGCTCCGCACGTCCACGAGCTTGCCCCGCTTCTCCACGTGACGCAGTACCTCGTCGCGGAACGCCCGGATCTTCGTGTCGTCGCGCGGGGGCGCCTCGTACGTGGTGGGTGCGTACTCGGGGACGTCGCGCACCAGCGGCCGCTTCTCCTGCTCCCACCGCAACCGGCCGCCGTCCATGATCCGCACGGATTCGTGGCCGAACAGGCGGAACACCCAGAACGCGTAGCACGCCCACCAGTTGTTGCGATCGCCGTAGAGCACGAGCGTGGTGTCGCGCGTGACGCCGATCCGGCGCATCAGCGCCTGGAAGCCGTCCCGTTGCAGGTAGTCCCGGCGGAGCGGATCGTTGAGGTCGCGTACCCAGTCGACCTCCACCGCGCCCGGCAAGTGCCCCGAGGGATACACGAGCGGGTCCTCGTTCGACTCGATGACCCGGACTCCGGGGTCGGAGCCGTGGGCGGCGACCCAATCGGTGGACACGAGGTACTCGGGATGCGCGTAGCCTCGCTTCTCGATCGGCGAGATGGACATGGGCGACCTCCGCGTTTCAGTGCGACTTCGGCGCCGGGAAGGAGAATCGACCCGGTCCGGTCAGGATCAGACCGAAATAGACCACCATGAGCTTGAAGGCGTGCGATGCGCCGGTCCATCCGGCATTCGGGCTCTCGGGCGGCATGTTCAGGTGCGTCACCACCGCGACGAACATCGTGAAGGCGAGCATCGCCGCCGCGGGACGGAACGCCACGCCCGCCGCGACGAGCAGCCCGCCGAAGAACTCGGCGAACGCCGCGAGGAAGCCGAACGCGACCGGCGCGAACGCGACACCGAGGTTTCCCATGGCGCCGCCGAGCTGGCCCCAGAGCTCCGTGCCGCCGGTGATCTTGCCCCATCCGTGCATCAGCGCCATCGTGAGCCCCACGCCGAGGCGGATCACGAGAAGGCCCGCGTCGCGGGCGATCGGTTCGTTCGAGAACGGGTGGCGACGAGAGCTCATTCGGCCTCCGGTAGGAAGAGAAGGGCTCGAACGTGCCACGCCCGGGGCTCCGAGGCAACGTCGGGTTGGCGGCGCCGGCGGTGGCGACTCGCGGACGCTAGCGGAGCACGACGAGCCGGTGCGTCCGGGTCCCGGCCCGGGTGCTGAGCCGCAGGAAGTAGACGCCGCTCGCGACCGCGCGGCCTCGCTGGTCGTCCAGCCCCCAGGAGAGCAAGTGGGTGCCGGGCACGGCCGGCTCGTTCACGAGCTGCCGGACCCGGGCCCCCCGGATGTCGAAGAGGTCGAGCCGAACCGGCCCGGTGACGCCGGCCGGGATCGCGTAGTCCAGGGTCGTGGCGCCGCGAATCGGGTTCGGGACACGCCCGGCGAGGGAGAGCGAGAGCGGGACCGGTCCCGGCGGACGGACGTCCGGATCGCAGTCCGCGGGAACGCTCGCGAGCGCCGGAGTGACCTCGAAACCGAACGCGCCCGTGAACGTCGCGCGGATGTCGGCCGCGTCCGCGTCGGTCCAGGTCCGGCCGTCCGGCGAGACCCAGGCGTTGCCGTCGAACGCGATCGGCGTCGCGGCGTCGGCGTCGAGCACCACGTTCGTTCCCGTGGGCGGCGTGAAGAAGACGTTCGCGCCGACGTCCGTCGGAGAGGCGCCGCCCACGGCGAAACCGCCCGGATCGATCACGTGGAGGTTCACGTCGTCGCACCCGAGTTCGACTCCCTGCAGGCGAGCGGTCGTGCCCGTGCCACCCTCGTAGAGCACGCCCGTCGCCGAAGCCGTGAGACTCGCACAGCGGATCTCGGCCCGCCCCCCCGCCGCGACCGTCACCGCGGTCGACGCCCCCGAGATGGACGCGTGCCGCGCTTCGAGCGCGCCGACCACCCGCAGTCCGCCGAACGGTCCGCTCCCGGCCGCCACGATCTCCACCGGCGAATCCGGCTCCCCTTCCAGACGAAGTGTGCCGCGGATGTCGATGGTCCCGGGTTCCGCGCCGCGCGCGCCCCAGCCGGCGTCGACCTCCACGCGCGTGCCGGCCGCGAGCGTGAGTGTCTCGCCGGTCGGGATCACGAGGGAACGTTCCACGCGCACGAGTCCGGACCAGGTCGGGTCCGCGTTTCCGCGCCCCACGAGCGACAACGTCGCGAGCGGACGGTCGCGGTCGTTGGTTTCCAGTCGCATGAGTGCCGCGTCTTCGTGGTCCGCGCGCGGTCGGTAGCGAACGAGCAACGTGGACTCGCCGCCGGCCGGAACCGCGAGCTCGGGCGGGAACACCTCGAAGCGGCCGTCCACCCGCGCGCGCACGACCAGGGTGTCCGTTCCCGCGTTCGAGATCTCGAGGCTGCGTTCGGTGAACGCGCCGCGCGGCGTGGCGCCGAAGTCGAGCGTCGCGCCGTCCAGTGCGAGCGCCGCGAGACCGTTCACGTCGAACAGCACCGGCACCGTCACCTCGGTCCGGGCCGGATCGTTCGACCGCACGCCGAGTCGTGCCGCGTACACGTCGGGCGTGAGCCCCGCGGTGCTGAGCGTCACCACCACCTGGCTCTCCCCGCCCGGCGGCACGGAAACGGCGGGCGGATCCACCGTGGCCCACGTGGGCGCTCCGGCCCGGGAGAGATCCGTGATCTCCAGCGAGACTTCGAGGTTCACCCCGGTCGCCTGCAGGTTGCGGATCGTGAACGGAACGGGATCCACCGGAAATCCGGTCACGGCCTCCGCCACGACCGAGTCGATCGACATCTCCAGCACGGGGGGTTCGATCGCCGTTCCGTGGACGAACACCTGCACCTCCGGCGCGAACGGATCGTTCGACGAGATCGTGATCGTGGTGCTGTCCGTACCGAGAACGGCGGTGTCGAAGTTGATGCCGACCGGCACGGTCGCGCCGGGTGACACCGAGAACGTCTGCGGCGACACCTCGAACGGGGCGTTGCCGCCGGTGATTCCCGTGACCTGGAGCGGCAGGTGACCGCGGTTGTGCACCGGCAGGAACGAACGCGAGGGATAGCCCACGAACGTCGTTCCGAGCTCGAAATCGGCTGCGACCTCGATCTCGGGTTCGGGTGTGATCTCGAACAGGAACGGGATCTTCACGACGTGGACGCCGGCGTCGTCCGAGATCGTGACTTCCCCGACGGGTTGCCCGGTGAGTCCGCTCGCGCTCCAGGTGACGCTCACCGGCGCCGAACCCGCCGGTGTGAGCGACCCGCTCTCGCCCGCGCCGAGCCACGGCACGCTCGCCGCGGACTCCCAGTCGAGCGCGGACGACGTGAGGTTCGTCACCGTGAGCTCGGCGGAGCCGGTCTCGCCGGTCACCGCGAACACGTGGAGCGTGTCCGGCGAGACGGCGAGCAAGCGTGCTCCGGTGTCGGCGGAAACCTCGTTCGAGGTCGGCGACACTCCATCGGACTCGTCCGACGCACGCACGGCGAACCAGTAGGAAGTCTCGGGCGAGAGATCGTCCACGCGGGCTTGCTGGCGCGAGCCGCCCGGGACCGGCTCCGGGGACAGTCGGATCGGGAGGGCCTGCTCGAATCCGCCACCGATCGGCGACGTCGAGAAGCGGATGTCGTAGCAGCACACGAGGCCGGAGTCGCCGTCGTCGCCGGGCGCCGTCCACTCGAGGTCGACCCAGTGCGTCCCCGTGCCGACGACCTCGAGATCGTCGATCCGGGCGGGTGGAATGCTGTCGACCGGCGATACGGCGAGCAACGCGCGGCGCACGTTCAGACGTCCGCCCGAGGCGACGAGCGGCGCGAGCTCGAGACTCTGATCCACCGTGCTCAGCACGACCTCGCGCGGCGTCGGGTGGATCAGGTTCGGCACGAGCGACTCGATCAGCGCGAACGTCGCCGCGACCTGCGGCGTGGCGAACGACGTGCCGCTCGAGCTGCCGTACAGATCGTTCAGGTCCAGATGACGGAGAATGGGACCGTAGATGTCGACGCCCGGCGCCACGAGATCGACCGCGCGGAGTCCGTAGTTCGAGAAGTCGGCCGCGAACCCGTCGTCCGGATCGCTGGCCGCGACCGAGATGATGTTGTCGAGATCGTAGGCGGCCGGCAGGAACGGCACGACGTCGATGCTGTTCGCGCCGTTGCCCGCCGCGCAGACGGCCACGACCTGGTGCGTGCGCGCGTACTCGAGCGCGGAGCGGAGGAGGCTGCTCCCTCCCTCTCCGCCGAAGCTGCAGTTCAGAACGTCGGCGCCGTTGTCCACGGCGTAGAGGATCCCCAGGGCGACTTCCACGTGACTGCCCGACGGCGGAGACGTGGCCGTGTTCGTGAGAACGCGGACCGGCATGACCCTCACGCCCGGCGCCACGCCCACCGTTCCGATCCCGTTCAACGGGGCCGCGATGACTCCGGCCACGAGCGTGCCGTGCCCGCTCGTGTCGTACGGATCGTTGTCGCCCTCTCCGGCGAAGGACACGCCCTCGAAGTCCCACCCGCGGATGTCGTCGATCTTGCCGTTGCCGTCGTCGTCGATGCCGTTGCCTTCGATCTCGTCCGGATTCCGCCACACGTTCGGGGCCACGTCGGGGTGATCGTACCGGATGCCGGTGTCGAGGACCCCCACCACCACGTCCGGAGTGCCGCGCGTGATGCACCACGCACGCCGCGCGTCGATGTCGGCTCCCGGCGTGCCCGGCCCGTGCGACAGCGTCTCCTGTCCCGTGTTCTCGAGGTGCCACTGGCTACCGAACTCGGGATCCGTCGGCGGTGCGCCGTCCGCGAACACGACACCGTTCGCTTCGATCGACTCGATCAACGGCGAGTCTTCCCACCGCGCGATCGCGGCGCGGGTCGAACGTCGCGAGATCGTCGCGTACCAGGTGTCCAGCGGCTCGATGTAGCGAGGCTCGGTCGCCCCGAGGTCGGCGAAGATCGTCTCGCGATCGGAGTCCGTCGCGGCGGAGGCGAAGCGGACGATCACCATGCCCTCGACGTAGTGCCCCTCCCGGAGCTCGGGCACCGCCCGGGTCGGCCCGGCGAGGCCCGCCAGGAGAAGGGCGGCGAACGCGAACGCCCGAGCGGAACGTCGCCG
>JAGQIB010000132.1 GCA_020431545.1 Gemmatimonadota bacterium | reverse complement strand
CTCGATGCCGGGACGGATCATCCAGGGCATCCGCCGCGCGGGGACGAAGAATCCCGTGTTCCTGCTGGACGAGGTGGACAAGCTGTCCTCGGACTTCCGCGGTGATCCGTCGTCCGCGCTGCTCGAGGTGCTGGACCCCGAGCAGAACCGCACGTTCAGCGATCACTACCTGGATGTGGACTTCGACCTCTCCGAGGTGCTGTTCATCACGACCGCGAACGTGCTGCCCGCGATCCCGCCGCCGCTGCGCGACCGGATGGAGGTGCTGCGTCTGCCCGGATATCTCGAACCCGAGAAGGCCGGGATCGCGCGGCAGTTCCTGCTGAAGAAGCAGCTCAAGGAGCACGGACTGGAAACATCCGATCTCGTCCTGTCCGCGCCCGCGATGCACACGTTGATCACGCGCTACACGCGGGAGGCGGGAGTACGCAATCTCGAGCGGGAGATCGCGACGGTCTGCCGCAAGGTCGCGCGCGAGAAGGTGCGGCGCGGGAGCAAGGGCCTGGCCGGCGCGATGAAGGTCGGCGTGCGCGAGCTCGAGAAGTACCTGGGGCCGCCGCGGTATCCGGAACGTCGTCTGCCGGAGGCGGATGGGGTCGGCGTCGCGTCGGGGCTCGCCTGGACGGAGTGGGGCGGTGACACGCTCCCCGTGGAGGTCGTGACGACTCCCGGCAAGGGGCGGATCCTGCTCACCGGGCGTCTCGGCGAGGTGATGCGGGAGAGCGCACGGACGGCGCTCACCTACGCGCGCGGGCGCGCGAAGGCGCTCGGCCTCACCGCGGACTTCTCGGATCGCCTCGATCTGCACCTGCACATTCCCGAGGGCGCGATTCCCAAGGACGGACCGAGTGCCGGCGTGTGCATCCTCACCGCGGTCATCAGCGCGCTGTCCGGCGTGCCCGTCCGGCGCGACGTGGCGATGACGGGCGAGATCACGTTGCTCGGCCGCGTGCTGCCGATCGGCGGTCTCAACGAGAAGGTCGTGGCGGCGGCGCTCGCCGGCTACTCCACCGTGATCGTGCCGAAGGGGAACGAGCCGGACTGGCAGGAGATCCCGGCCGCCGCGCGCAAGGGACTCGAGGTCGTGTTCGCCGAGCACGCCGACGACGTGTTGCGCGTGGCTCTCGTACCGTCGCCGCGCGTGGATCGCCTGCTCGCGGCCGAACCGGAGGCGCCGGGCGAGGGCCTGCCCGGACTCGCGCATTGACGCCGTTCGCGGCGGAGTTCGTCCGGGGCGTGGTGGCGTTCGACCAGCTCCCGGAGGCGCGCCTTCCCGAGATCGCGGTGTCCGGCCGGTCCAACGTCGGCAAGTCGTCGCTGCTGAACGTGCTGTTCGGACGCAAGCAGCTCGCCCGCGTGAGCCAGCGCCCGGGCAAGACCCGCGAGATCAACTTCTTCCGCGTGGCCGACCGCTTCCATCTCGTGGATCTGCCGGGCTACGGCTACGCGAAGGTTCCGCTGGAAATGCGCCGGCGCTGGATGAAGCTCATGGAGCGCTACCTCGAATCGCGCGAGCAGCTCGCGGGCATCGTGCAGCTCGTGGACCTGCGGCACGGGCCATCCAAGCAGGATGTCGAGATGCTCGAGTGGCTGCAGGCGAGCGGCCGCCCGGCGCTGCTCGTGGCCACGAAGTCGGACAAGCTGAAGCGCGGGGCATCGGCCAAGATGCTGGCCGAGATCCGGCGCGGCTGGCCGCAGTTCCCCGTGGTGCCGTTCTCGGCCGTGACGCGGGACGGGCGGCGGGAAGTGGAGCGGTGGATCGAGGAGCGGGCGGGGGAGTGGGGGCCCGGAGCGGGACAATAGGCGCGGCGGCCCGACCGCGTGGGCCTAGCGGAACCAGCCCTTGCGCCGGAACCACATCAGCATGCCGCCCGCCATCGCGGCCATGATCGTGAGCGCCGCCGGATACCCGTACTTGAAGCCCAGCTCCGGCATGTTCCACCGCGAGATCGTCGTGTCGAAGTTCATCCCGTAGAG
>JAGQIB010000131.1 GCA_020431545.1 Gemmatimonadota bacterium | reverse complement strand
ACGATCGTCATCTGCACGGGTGGCGGCGGGATTCCCACCATGTACGACGGAAACGGCAAGCTCCGCGGTGTCGAGGTCGTGGTGGACAAGGATCTCGCGAGCGCGCTGCTCGCCCGCGAGCTCGAAGCCGACCTCTACGTGATGGCGACCGACGTGGACGCGGTGTACCGCGACTTCGGCACGCCGAACGCCGCCCCCATCCGGGAGACGTCGTACCAGGACCTCAAGGCCGGCGGTTTCCCCGCGGGCTCCATGGGACCCAAGGTCGTGGCCGCCTGCTGGTTCGCCGAGGTCACGGGCAAGCGGGCCGCGATCGGCGCCCTCGACGACATCGAGCGCATCGTCGCCGGTACCGCGGGGACGCAAGTCCTCCCCTGCGAATCCAACCCGACCTCGGTATTCCAGCTCCCCACGACGCTCCCGGACCCGCCCGGCGTCGACCCGCGCGAGTCCGGCGTGTGAAACCCGGCCCGCTCGCGCGTTAACCCGGACGAGACGGCGATCCAAGGACCTCGCCGGCGCAACCGGATGGTAGGATCCGGGCCATGAGCTTCCATTCCGACCCGCGCGGCGAGGGCCCTGCCCCGCCGACCGGGGAGACCACGGCCTACCTGCTCGACCGGGCGCAAGGCGGGGACGATCGCGCACTGAATCGCCTGTGCGAGCGTCTGCGACCGCGGTTGCACCGCTGGGCCTCGGGCCGGCTTCCCGCCGGCGCGCGTGGCCTCACGGACACCGAGGATCTGGTGCAGGACGCGCTCGTCCAGACGATCAAGCGTCTCGAGAGTTTTCGTCCGGAGCATCGCGGCTCGTTCTTCGCCTACCTGCGGCAGGCGGTGATGAACCGCATCCGGGATCAGATCCGCCGGCGAGACGTCGGGGAGCGCGTGATGGACGCGGTGGACGAGCCGCGCGATCCGTTCCACTCCCCGCTGGAGGAAGTCGTGGGACGGGAAATGGTGGACCGCTACGAAACGGCGCTGCTGCGCCTCTCGGATTCCGATCGCGAGGCGATCATCGCGCGCGTGGAGCTGGATCTCGATTACGGCGACATCGCCGGCATGATCGGCAGCGCCTCCGCGCACGCCGCCCGGATGAAGGTGAGCCGGGCCCTCGTGAAGCTCGCGAAGGAGATGGATCATGGATCGTGATCCCCTGGAGCGAATCGCGGAATCGATCAGCGACGGATTGCCGTTCGCCGAGGGCGAGGCGGACACGGCCACGGGAGAGCTCGGCGACTCGCTCGTGAAGAACCTGATGGCGCTCTCCCGCATCCGGCAGGCGGGGCGACAGGACACGGGCGACGGTCGGGAAGAGATCCTCCGCTGGGGGCCGTGCCTCCGTCTCGAGCGGCTGGGCGGCGGCGCGTTCGGCAGCGTGTGGCGGGCGTGGGACGAATCGCTGCATCGCCAGGTCGCCCTGAAGCTGCTGCACGAGGACGACGGCGGCCGGCTGCTCGAGGAAGGACGCCTGCTCGCGAAGGTCTCCCACCCCGGCGTGGCGCGCGTGCTCGCGGCCGAGGTGCGGGGCGACCGGGCCGGACTGCTGATGGAGCTGATCGAGGGCCCCACGCTCGCCGAGCGACGATCGGCCGAGCCCGACCTCCCGGTCGGCGAGGCCGCCCGCATCGGAGCGGAGCTCGCCGACGCCCTGGCCGCCGTCCACGCCGTCGGCGTGGCGCACGGCGACGTGAAGCCCCAGAACGTCGTGCTCGCGAAGCAGGACCGACCGGTGCTGGTGGACTTCGGCGCCGGCGGGTACGGGGGATCGACTCCCGGGGGACGTATCACCGGCACCCCCGCGTATCTCGCTCCCGAGCGCGTGGGCGGTGGCCTCCCGACCCCCGCCGCCGACGTCTACGCGCTCGGCGTGATGCTCGGGGAGCTGCTGCCGACTCCCCCGGCCCCGCTCGTTCCGCTCCTGACCCGCGCCGTCGCCGACGATCCGTCGGCCCGGCCGTCCGCCGCCGCCCTCTCCGCCGCGCTGCGCGAGATCGCGACGCCGGGGCACCCGGCCCCGATGTCCGCGCCGGTGCGACCGAACCGCCGGCCGCCGTTCGCGGCGATTCTCACGACCGGGGTGATGCTGGCCGCGGCCGTGGTCGCGTTCCTGCAGGTGACCCACACCGAGCCGCTGGCCGTGCGCGCCACGCTCCTCCGCGGAGACGGTCCGTTCGAGCGTCTCGATTCCGGCGAGCCGGTGCGCGCCGGCGATCTCCTGCAGCTCGAGCTCGAGCTCGACTCCCGGGCGTGGGTGTACGTCCTGAACCAGGACGACCTCGGCTCGCACGCGCTCTTGTTCCCGCTGCCGGGATACGAGCAGCAGAATCCGTTGCCGCCCGGACGGGTCGTCCTGCCCGGGACGCCGACCGGCGGCGACCGGCCGGTCGCCTGGACTCTCGGGGCTGCCGGCAGCGAGACGTTCCTCGTCGTCGCCACGCGCGAGCCGCTCCGCGACTTCGAACGCGAGCTCGCTCGCCTCCCGCCGCCCGAGCAATCCTCCGCGGGCGTACGTGCGCGCGTTCTGAACCCGGAGACGCTGGCCACGGTCTACCGCGGCGTGACGGGAGTCGCCGGTGTCGCGGCCGCGCCGCCGGCACCCGAGGACTCCGGATCGCCCGTGTTCACGCTCGCGCGCACGCTGGGCCAGCCCGACGACGTGCGGGTGCTGGAGTTCGTGCTCCCGCACGCGGATGCGAACGGCGACGCGGCGCCGACCCCCTAGGGATCAGAACGGCGGATCGAAGCCGAGGCCGGGGCGCCCGGTCGGGACGAGCTCGCCCCGCTCGAGGCGCACGGCCCCCGCGGTGGGGTCGTCGAGCAGGTCGAGATGGCCGTCCAGATCGGCGAACTCGATCTGCGAGCGAGCGAGCGCGAGGTGGAGTCCCGCCGCGATCGAGAGCGCACACTCGTCCATGCAGCCGATCATGATCTCGAAGCCCACGCTCCGCGCGACCGACACGACGTGCAGCGCCTCGTGGATGCCGCCGACCTTCATGAGCTTCACGTTCAGCATGTCGGCGAGCTCGTCGCGCGCGATGCGGAACGCGTCGCGGAGGCCGAGCACGCTCTCGTCCGCCATGACGGGCAACGCGACCTCGCGCGTCACGCGTCCCAGCTCGTCGAGACGTTCACGTGGGGTCGGCTGCTCAATGAGCTCGAGCTCCACGTCGCGGACGAGATCCACGAATCGCCGCGTCCCGTCGACGTCGTAGCCCTGGTTCGCATCGAAGCGGAGCGCGACGTGCGGTCCCACCGCCGCCCGCACCGCGCGCACCCGCTCCGCATCTTCCTCCGGATCGAGACCGCCCTTGAGCTTCAGGCACCGCGCCCCGCGCCCCGTCCAGTCGCGCGCCCGTTCGACCGTCCGGTCCGACTCCTCGATGCCGAGCGTGATGCTGGTGACGATGCGCTCGCGGTAGCCGCCGAGCAGGACCGACAGCGGCAGCCCCGCTTCCCGGCCCATGAGATCGTGGAGCGCCACGTCGAGGGCGGCGAGCGCCGCGGGCTGCGGGCCGAGCGCCTCCCGCAGATCCTCGAGCCGGGCCGCCCGCGCGAGCGGATCCTTGCCGCGCAGGACGTCGATCGCCGCCGCGAGCGCGCGCTCCACGGATTCCGCGGTCTCGTTCGTGATCACCGGATCCGGCGCGGCCACCCCCACGCCGGTCGTGCGGCCATCGGTCACGATCCGCACCGCGACGTTCACGGCGGTGTCCACTGTCTCGTAGGCGATCCGGTACGGCTCGGCGAGCTTCAGGTCGAGGCGCGTCACCTCGAGGCCGACGATGCGCATCAGGGTCTCGTTTCGGAAGTCGGGGGTCGCATTTCGGGTTCTAGTAACGTCGCTCCCAGATCTCGTTGAGCGTGAGTCTCTTCAGATCCTCCACGAGCTCCACGAGGTTCCGGACCATGATCTCCCAGATCTGCCGCCCCTTCTCCACCGACGCCTTCGTGGGGTCGCCCAGCACGCCGTCGCGGGAGATCTTGTGCGTACGGGCGTACCACTCCACGCTCCGGCTGCCCGAGAATGAGAGGTACGCGCTGGAGAATCGCGGCACCGCCGCCTTGGCCTTGCTCATGTCCACGAGGTGCGGGCGCGTGTAGAGCGTGGTGCTCGTCTCGATCTCGCCCGCGTGCACGTCGCCCGGCGTCTCGGTGATCTCGGCGATGTCGGTGTCCGAGGTCTCCCCCGTGTCGACGCACGTGAAGATCTCCGCGTCGCGGTTGATCATCTGCGCAGCGAACTGAAGCGTGGCCGCATTTCCTCCGTGCCCGTTGATGATCACGAGCTTCGTGATGCCGTTGCGGGCCGCGCTCATGCCCACGTCGTAGACGAAGTTCGCGAGCGCCTCGTTCGACACGCTGAGCGTGCCCGCGAAGTCGTCGTGGTGGTAGGACACGCCGTACGGAATCAGCGGCAGGACCAGCGGCAGCGGACGCGTGCAGCGTTCGGCGACCCGCGCCGCCAGATAGGCGGCATCGAAGGAGTCCGTGTCGAGCGGGCTGTGCGGACCGTGCTGCTCGATCGCACCGACGGGCAGCAGCGCCACGTCGACCTCCCGGAATCGCCGCTGCGCCTGCGGCCAGGTCATCTCGGCGAGATTCCAGTCCGGCGGCGCCGAGGCGGCGGCATCGGCTTCCGACGGACGGACCCGTGCGGTCTCGTACGGATACGGATGCTCCATCATGGGGTCCGAGAGAAGGTCGAAGTCGACCCACACGCGGCCCTCTCGCCGGGCCGCTCCGTCCGCGTGCTCGAGCAGGAGCGTGTACAGCGGCCGGCGCAGCGACACGGGGATCGCGGTCACCGGCGAGGCCTCGGGATCGATGCGGAGCTTCAGCACCTCGGGATGCCGCTTCCCGCCGGCCGGGAGCTTGCCGAGGTCGGCCAGCATCGCCCTCATCTGCTCCGAGCCCGCCGCCTCCTGCTTGACGTCGCGGGTCTCGAGCTCGTGCAGCGCCTCCTTGATCGTCGCCTTCGAGTAGCCGCACCGGCGCGCGTCCGCGCCCAGCGCCTCGAGCATGCCCACGATGCGGCGACACTTCTCGCACTTCCCGCACGGCAGCACCCGGTCCGCCTCGATATGCGTGGCGTGGCACGACACCTGATGCCGCTGCAGCTGCGGATAGCGCTCCACCAGGACCTTCTCGATCAGAAGCTCCGAGAGCGGGCGAAGGATCGAGAACTGTGAGACATGGAACCCCGCGCCGCGGAAGTAGCGCGACAGGGCGTCGTCGAACCAGCGGCTCTGGTCGTAGAGACCCTCGTAGTGCGTGATCCCGTGACGCGTCCGGCGGAGCGTCGTGTCGAACTCGTCGCCGATCACGAGTCGTCCGATTCCCCGCTTCTTCAGGAGCGGAAGCACTCCGAACAGGAACACGGCCACCGTCCACAGTCGGATCGGGTAGATGTCGGCGCGCACGCGGGCGAAGTCGTCGCGCACGAACGGCAGGTGGCGCAGCATCCACGCGTACACCCGGTCGCAGTTCGTCCACACGCGGGCGGCGCGCGGATCATCGGTCTTGAGATGGCGCCAGGAGTTCAGCGCCGTGTACCAGTGCCGGCCGGACTCGTTGACGAAGAGCGGATGGGTCTCGACTCCCACGTCCCGCAGCAGGCCGTACGAGAGCAGGCTGTCCTTCCCGCCGGACGACAGCACCGCACAGCGGTCCGGAGACGTCTCCCACTCCGCAAACTCCTTCGGCGCCGGCGAGTCGAAGATCATCTCGGCCCGGAGGTAACGATCCAGCGGCTTGGGCTCGGTGGACGCGGCCTCGCCGGAGAGGAACGGATTCGGGGCCAGGAACTTGTTGACCCAGATCTCCCGGCCCGTGTTCTCGCCCATGTTCCTGAGGAAGGCCTGGTCACGCTCCGTGAGCGGGCCGCGCACCACGAGCTCCCGACAGAATAGTCCGTAGTTCAGCGCGACCTGGGCCGCGATCATCGTGGCGAGACGCTGATCCTCGGGCCGTTCCGGATCGAACACCGGTTCGCCCCAGCGGTACACCAGCGTCGTCTCCTCCCGCTTCCCGCCACGGATCACCGCGTACGGCGCCTCGAGCCGGTTCGGGCGGAG
>JAGQIB010000130.1 GCA_020431545.1 Gemmatimonadota bacterium | reverse complement strand
CCCGGCGCGACGAGCACCGTGTCGCCGAACGCAGCGGCATCGAGACCCGCCTGGATCGTCGCGTACTCGTCCGGCACAAGCAGCGTCGCTGCCCATGCGGAGTGGAAATGACTCACAAGGAGTCCGAGTCCGATCCAGGTCCTGACCACATTCGCAAAACGTTGCATGGTCTCGCTCATCTCAGCAGGGTGGTCTTTCGGATTTCGCGTGTTCCCCCAGGTCCTACCAGCTGAAGGAAGTATACACCCCCGGGCATGCTTCTTCCGTCCTGGTTGGCGCCGTCCCACTCCATGACATACGCTCAAGGTTCTGGAATCTGCTGAACTCGTCTCAGAACGCGTCGCCCGGCCACATCGTAGACCTGCAACGACCATTTGCCCGTGCGGTCCGCAGGAATCCGAAGATCGAGGCGCACACCACCTCGGTTCGGATTCGGAAACGCAGTCCCCAGCGAAAACGCGCGAACTTCGTCGAGGCTCATGGGTCGATCTTCCGGTCGAGTCGGAGCTAGCCGACGCCTGGTCGCCGCCGACGAGTCGGGGGCGGGGACCGTGGAATCGCACGCGATCATCTCTTCGTTCCCGGGAGTGACGAAGTTCGAGATGTCGAATGTCGAATCCGGCGAGTAGATGCGGCTCACAATGGAGTCCGCATTGCCGAAGAGCGCACCGCTCCCCAGCCAGTAGTTGTAGGTCGCATTGAGGACCTTGGTCGAGCCGGTGTCGTTCTCGAAGATGAACCGCGTGAAGCTCTGGTTCACGTCCAGTCGATTGTCACCGCGCAGGAAGTTCGAGGGGCCTAGTCCCGCGGCTCCTCTACGTCCTTCCCCGCTTCCTTCCGGCGACTCCGCGCGATGCCCTGCGCGATCAGGAGCGAGATCAGGTACAGGAGCAGCACCGGCCCGGCCATCAGCAGCTGCGACGCGACGTCCGGGGGCGTGAGGATCGCGGAGAGCACGAACACGAGGACCACGCCCCAGCGCCAGTAGCGCTTGAGGAAGTCCGGATCGAGGATGCCCCACCACGTGAGCAGCGTGACCACGAGCGGGAACTGGAACACCGCGCCGAACGCGAGGGTGAGGCGCACCGCGAAGTCGAAGTAGTGCTCCGCGGTGATCATCGGCTGGAGGTACTGCGTGCCGAATCCGAGCAGGAACGTGAGCGCGATCGGCAGGATCACGAGGTACGCGAACGCCGCCCCCGCGTAGAACAGCAGCACGGAGCTCAGCACCACCGGGACCGCGACCTTGCGCTCCTTCTTCAGGAGCCCGGGCACCACGAACGTCCACACACGCCACACGATGAACGGCGCGGCGAGGAACAGGCCGAGCCCGATCGCGGTCTTCATGCGCAGCATGAACGCGCCCGTGGGCGAGATGAACTTCAGGTCGCCCACGGGGCCGATCGCGGGACGCACGAGCAGGTCGATCGCGCGATCGGAAAGGAACCAGGCGGCGACCGCGGCGACGGACGCGGCCAGCAGCGACTGGAGGAGCACGGTCCGCAGCTCCTCCAGGTGCTCGACCAGCGTCATCTCCCCGCCGGGCCGCTCCTCGGTCATTCGGCGTCCGCGGCCTCGCACGGACTCAGATCTTCGTTCACGGGACCGGCCACGGCGAGCGCGCCCGTCGCGCCGGCGAGGCGCTGCCCGGCGCGGATCAGGTCCGCCGCGGAGAGCGCGCGGATCCGCTCCGGATAGGCGAGCAGGAAGTCGGAGGGCCAGTCGTGGAACGAGGCGCGCACCCAGAACCGCGCCAGGCGTCCGTACGTGGTGAACCGGAGCGGGAAAGAGCCGGTGAGATAGTCGCGCGCGTCGTTCAGCTCGCTCTCGGTGGGGCCCTGTTCGGCGAGCTTGTGGACCTCGGTGCGGATGGAGCTCACCGCCTTGGCGACGTTCTCGGGCCGCGTGCCCATCGACACCACGAAGAACCCGCCCGCGCGGCGCTCGTAGTTGCGGCTCCACACGGAGTACGCGAGCCCCTGCTCGTCGCGGATCGTGTCGCCGAGCCGCGAACGGATCGCGCTGCCGCCCAGTACGTGGTTGAACGCGATGGCGGCGTAGCGATCGGGATCATCGGCGGAGAGTCCGGGGCCGCCCCACCAGATCTTGGCCTGCGCCTTCTCCGGCCGGGTCGCCACGCGCGTCGCGTCCACGCGTGCGAGCGGCAGCTCCGGGATCGCCGCGGGGCTCCGGCCCGGAACGGCGGCGGCGCCGAGGCGATCCAGCAGGGGCGAGATCGCGGCGTCGTCGAAGTCGCCGACGATCGCGAGGTGCGCCTGGTCCAGACGGAACAGCTCGGGGACCTGGCGCCGCACGTCTTCCGCGGTCGCCGCCGTCACGCCCTCGAGTCGTCCGTGGCCGAGCCGCGCGTACGCGTGCTCCCCCGCCACCGTCGCGAAGAAAAGATCCTCGGCGACGTCGTCCAGATCGTCGACGCGTGCCTCGAGGTCGTTGCGCGCGAGCTCGCGCACGATCTCGAAGTCCTCGTCGCGCAGGCCGGGATCCTCGAGCAGGTCCACGAGCAGGCCAAGGCCGGCCGGCGCGTGGCGCGACAGCAGGGTCACGCCCGCGTGCACCATCTCCGACCCGGTCTCGAACGAGAGCTCCGAGCCGAGACGCTCGAAGCGGCGGTTGAACTCCAGGAACGGCACGCCGCGCGGCCCGCGCTCCAGCGTGTCGGCCGCGAGCTTGGACAGCCCCTCCCGCCCCGCGGGGTCGAGAATGCCGCCGCCCGTGAACAGCATGGAGATCGACACCACGGGATCGGTGCGATCCGGCAGCAACACGACCGAGAGCCCGTTCGCGAGCCGCCGACGTTGCAGATCGGGCGCCGCCTGCAGCCCCGTCCGGAATCGACGACGCGGCGAGAACACGCCGTGCAGCGACGGCGCGTGCGCCGCGACCGCGAGTCCGTGGCCGGCGACGCTTCCGTTCCCTCCGCCGTTCCCGCCCCCGGCGCCATTTCCGACCGGAACGATCCGCGCCACCCCGCAGGCGTCACGCCGGAACGTCCGGCGAGCGATGTCGAGCATCTCCTCGCGCGTGCGCTCCTGCAGGCGCGGCAGGATCGTGTCCGCGTACGCGAGGTCGCCGTGCGCCTCGTGCCATCCGAGCGTGAACCCGCGATTCGAGGGCGACTGCTGCGAGATCACGTGGTCGGACTCGGCGGAATCGAGCGCGCGCGTACGCTCCTCGTCGTCCGGGCCGTCCTTGGCGAGGCGCTCGAGCTCGCTCCACACGATGGACTCGACCTCGTCTAACGACACACCGGGATGTCCCTCCACGAAGATCGTGAACGTGGAGGGGTCCTGCTTCGCGTGGTACTGCACGCTCACGTCGCCGGCCTTGTTCGTCTCCAGGAGCGCGAGGTCCAGCCGCGACGTCCGCGTACCGGACAGCACGCTCGCGATCAACGCGAGCGACTCCGACTCGGCCGTGCCGATCTCCGGCGCGCGGAACATGAGCTGCAGGTGCGGGAGGTTCGTCGCGCGGGCGAGATCGAACCGCGTGGCGCCGCGGAGCGGCGGTTCCTGCGGAATGCGGCGCATCACGCCGGGCCCGGCGGGAATGCGGCCGAAGTGCTTCTCCGCCTCGCGGAACACCTCGTCCGGCGTGATGTCGCCCACCACCACGAGCGCTCCGTTGTCGGGCGCGTAGTAGCGACGGTAGTGCTCCACGAGGTCGTCGCGCGTGATCCCCTCGATGTCCGCCTCCCACCCGATGATCGGCCACCGGTACGGCGACTCGCGCAGCATCGCGGCGGTGAGCTCCTCGTTCAGCTCCACGGCCGGGATGTCCTGGTACATCACGCGTTCTTCGAGCACGACCTGACGCTCGGACTCCAGCTCCTCGGGGTCGATGCGCAGGTTCGCCATGCGCTCGGCCTCGATCTCCAGCGCGAGCGGCCAGCGGTCGCGCGCGAAGACCTCGTAGTACATGGTCACGTCCTCGGACGTGAACGCGTTCAGGTCGCCGCCGTTGCGCTCCACGATCGCCGCGACGTCTCCCTTGCCGTACTTCTCGGTTCCCTTGAACATCATGTGCTCGAGGAGATGCGAGATCCCGGTGATCCCGGGCCGCTCGTCCCGCGAGCCCACGCGGTAAACCACGCCCGAGAACACCACGGGGCCGAGGCCGCGTCGCTCCGCGATCACGGTCAGTCCGTTGTCCAGCACGCGCCGCTCGATCGGCCCGCTCATGAGTCCCCCTTCTCCAGCACGCGCCGGATCTCCTCCAGGAAGTGGCTCGCGTCCCGGAACTCGCGGTAGACGCTCGCGAATCGCACGTACGCGATCTGGTCCAGATGGGCGAGCTCCTCCATTACCAGCTCGCCGATCGACCGGCTCTCGATCTCGCTCTGCCCCATCGCCTGCACCGCGGTCTCCACGCGATCCAGCAGCGCATCGAGGTCCTCCCGGGGAATCGGGCGCTTCTCGCACGCCTTGGACACCCCGGAGTGGAGCTTCTCCCGCTGGAACGGCTCGCGCCGGCCGTCCTTCTTGATCACGAGCACCTGCGTGCGCTCGACGTACTCGTAGGTCGTGAACCGCACCCCGCAGGCCAGGCACTCGCGGCGCCGCCGGATCGCGTCGCCGTCACGCGCCGTGCGCGAGTCGACGACCTTGTTCTCCAGGCTGCCGCAGCCGGGACACCTCATGGTGCCGCGCCGGGCGCCGGCGCCACGACCTCGAACTCCAACCCCCGCCCCTCCCGGCGGATCCGCGCCGCGCCGACCACCGGATCGTGCTCGAACGCCACGATCCAGTTCTCGTCGATCGCGGCGGGCAGGTATCTCTCCTTGAAGGCCACCGTGTCGAGCGGATAGAGGTCGTAGCCCATCACCCACGGCACGGGCGCATGCGCCGACGTCGGCATGTTGTCGGTGGGGTATACGAGCTTCTCGTTCCCGGACTCGATCACGATCCCCGTCAGCGCGCGAACGTGGCCCTTCATCAGCATCGTGCGGACCCCCGGCGCGACGTCGATCTCGCCGTCCACCACGTCGAGCAGGCCGGCGTCCGCGATCGGTCGCCAGTTGTGCGGCAGGTAGCTCGCGGACGAGCGGACGGTGGGGCTCTCCGCGTCCTCCAGCTCCGCCCGCTGCACCACGTGGCGCGCGTTCGGGAACACGGGCACGACGCGACCGTCCTCGTCACGTCGCGTGCCGCCGCCCGCGTGGTCGAAGTGCAGGTGCGTGTACACGACGGTGTCGACGTCGGCCGGCGCCACGCCATGGGCGGCCAGCGACGTGACGAGATCCGTCTCCTCTCCGAACCCGAAGATCTCCCGGAACTTCGCGTCTTCCTTGCGGCCATTGCCGGTGTCCACGAGCACGATCCGGCCACAGCTCCGGATCAGCAGGCAGTTCGTGCCCAGCGTGATGCGGTTGCGCTCGTCCGGGCTCGTGCGCCTCTCCCAGAGCGGCTTCGGCACGACGCCGAACATCGCGCCGCCGTCGAGGCGGAACGTCCCGTCGGAGACGAGATGCCACTCGACGTCGCCGATTCTCATCCGCGCTTCCGACGGCTCTTCGCCGCACTCCGCTTCGCCGGCGCCTTGGCGCGCTGGGCCGGCGCCTTCGTTCGGGAGCCGCGCGCGACCGGCCAGTCCGCGAGCGTGCGCGCGAACAGGCGCACGCCGAA
>JAGQIB010000129.1 GCA_020431545.1 Gemmatimonadota bacterium | reverse complement strand
TCGCGAACTCGCCGCCCTCGTCCGTGATGGTCTCGTGCACCGAGCCGCGCGGGCCGGAGAGGAGCACCTTCGCGTCCGGGATCGACGTCGGGTCGTCGCCGAGTGCGGTGACCTGACCGGTGACCGTCGCGCCGCCCGCGCGCGGCTCGATCGCCACGTCGAGCTCGAAGCCCTCGGTCTCGAACCCGAGACGTCGCGTGGATTCACCGCGCAGCCCGAACGCCGCCACCCCGGGCGTCGCCGCCGTATCGCGCACGAGGCGCGCGGCCTCCTCCACGAGTCCGCGGCAGAAGTCCTTCACACGCTCCGCGATCACCGGCAGCGAGTGCGGCGAGAGGAGGCGATTCGCCCGTCGCACCCATTCCGCCGGCGGCTCGGGGTCCCGGTCGGTGCGCAGGGTGTGCACGAGCTCGCGGAACATCGCGAGCCGTTCCTCGCAACGGGAGCAACCGCTGTCGACGTGGGCGCGGGTTTCCTCGAGGCCCGAGTCGGCGGGGCCGCCGAGCAGGGTGTCGAGGATCTGTTCGTCCGTCGGGTGCATCTCGGGCCTCCTGGGTGGCCGCGGGGGCTTCATCGGAATCGCCCCGACAGACTGGCGTGCCCGGGGCCAGATACGTGGCCGGTCGACTTTGCCAAATCACCGCATATGAGGCGAATGTGGAAATGAAGCCGCGGGACCGGCGTGACCTTCGGGCGGCCGACGGGGGGGGGCCGTCGCGGGGGGGGCCACGGGGCGACGCGTGAAAGTCGGCCAAGGAACGCCATCATCGGCGAAGATCCTCCAGTTCTGCCGAGAGCTTCACCAGGCACCGCGCCCGGGTCGGTCCGAGCGACCCGACGGGCATGTCGAGTTCCTTCGCGACCGACTCGTAGGATCGGGGCGGATCGGAGTCGTCGTAGAACAGCACGGTGAGGAGGCGACGGCAGCGGTCGCCGAGTCGCATCAGGGCCTGGCGCACGAGGTGGCGGGTCTCCAGCCGCGCGAGGTCGTCCGGTGGCAGCGTCTTCGGATCCTCGAGGTTCTCGAGGACCGTCTCCGAGTCCGCGACCCGGGGCTTCGACGTCCGCGAACGGATGATGTCGATCGTCAGCCGCCGGGCGGTCGTCACGAGCCAGGCACGGACCCGGTGCGGCTCCTTCAGCTGGCCGATGCGCTCGGCGAGCTTCGCGAACGTCTCGTGAAAGACGTGCTCCGTCTCGTCCTCCCCGAGCGATGCCCGGACCGGAATCGCGTACACGAGCCGCCGGAAGCGGGCCACGAGCGTGGCCCAGGCGAGCTCGTCGCGCTCGGCGCACAGGCGGACGAGCTCCGCGTCCTCGAGGGCCTCGAGCGCGCGACGGCGATCACCGGGCGACGCCTTGGGCTGGCTGCGGAGCGGAACGGGTCGGGTCATGTCTCGTTTCCCTCGGGCGAAGGAGGACATCATAGCGAGGGAACGCGAGCGGCGGAACCGTCGACGTGAGGGCCGGTTCCGCGTGCTACGCTGCCGGGCTCGCGCGGTCGCGGGGACCGCGCCGGACCGGAGGTCGACCCGTCAAACGGTTGTGGCTCGTGCTCCTCGTCGTCGCGGCGCTCTCGTGGACCGCGCGCGAGCTGCAGCACCAGAAGATCCCCTGGGCGCGGTCGACCTGGATCACCAGCGACTCCGACAGCCTCTACCACATGCGCCGGCTCGACCGCTGGCTCGAGGCGGGCGGCCCGCTGCCGGCGGCGAACGACTCGTACCTGAATCACCCGCACGGGTCCGCGATTCCGTGGCCGCCGTACTACGCGGTGGTCACCCGCGTCCTCGCCGGCCCGCCGCCCGCGGACGCACAGGCGCGCCACGACTGGGTCGAGCGTCGCATCGCGTCGATCCCGCGCTGGTTCGGGGTGGCGGCGTCGCTGCTCGCGGCGATCGCGGCGTGGCGACTCGCGGGACCGATGGCCGGGCTCGTGGCCGGCAGCGCGCACGCGCTCTCGCTCGCGGGGATCGTGTACGAGCGAGTCGGCAACGGCGACCACCACGCCTGGATCACGCTGCTCGCCGGGGCCGTGCTCTGGCTCACATCCGAGGCGCTGCGCGCGGATCGCTCGCGCGGGCAGGTGCTGGCCCTCGGGGCGGCGGCGGGAGCGCTGGCCGGCGTGGCGCTCGGCTCGTGGGTCGCGTCGCTGCTCACGGTGATCCTCGTGCAGCTGACGCTCGCGTGGCTCCTGGTTCGCGCGCCGCGCATCTCGGCTCCGGCTCTCGTTCCCTTCGGGCTGACGTTTCACGTCGCGGCGATCGTGGCGCTGTTGCCCGCGGCGGCCACGAGCCCGTGGAACGTCGCGCAGCCGTGGTCCGTGGTGAACCTGTCGTGGTTCCACGTGGTCTTCCTCTCGCTCGGCGCCGCCGTCTTCCTCCCGCCGACGTTTCTCCGCGCGCCCGCGTTCACCCGCGCGTACCCGTGGCTCGTCGCGGCGGGGCTGGTGGTGGTCGGGGGGGCGCTCGTCGCCACCGGGATCGGTCCGGGGCGCGGCATCCGAGAAGGCTTCGCGTGGCTCGGCCGCGAGGACGCGTTCATGGGCGCCGTGTGGGAGTCGCGCGGATTGCTCGGCTCCGGCTTCGATCCGATCCAGATCCTCGGCGCGGAGTCGCTGCTGCTTCCGTTCGCGTGGTTCGCGCTCGCGCGTCGCGCGTTCGCGCGCCGGCCGGACGATTCGCTGCTGCCCTGGGCGATCGCGGTTCCGCTGCTCGCCGCCCAGGCGATCCGGCAGACGCGCTTCGCGGGCGCACTCGTGCTCCCGATGAGCGTCGTGATCGGATGGGCCGTGGTGGCGGCCTGGCGGAGCGACTTCGGGCGCCGCCATCTCGGGGCGGGGATCCGTCGGGCGCCGGCCGTCGCGCTCGCCGCCGTCGCGCTGCTCGCGGTGGGCTTCGCGCACGCGGAGTCCGTTCGCCGCACGTTCGCGGGACTCTCGCGCGACCCGGCGGCGCCCGGTCAGCCGGAGCAATCCGGCGCGCTCGCCGTCCGAGAAATGACCGACTGGTTGCGGAACGTTCCGGGCGAGAGCGCCGTACTCGCCGCGTGGACGTTCGGACACGCGATCGAGTGGGGCGCCGATCGTCCGTCGATCGCCACGAACTTCGGCACCTACGTCGGCGCCGACGGATTCCGCGCGCCGGCCGAGTTCTTCCTCGCGGAGGACGTCGCCGTCGCGGAGTCCCTGCTCACGGCGCGCGACGCGGAGTTCGTGATGCTCACCACCTACCTGCCGA
The DNA here is from genome assembly GCA_020431545.1 of Gemmatimonadota bacterium. Lineage (GTDB taxonomy): Bacteria > ARS69 > ARS69 > ARS69 > ARS69 > JAGQIB01. The sequence continues at coordinate 14,708 of JAGQIB010000129.1, read as the reverse complement.
ATCAGGTGCGGCACCTGGTGCGCGCCGCGGCGCCGGGACAGGAGGCGCGCTGGATCGAGCCCGGCGCCGGCACGCGACTCAAGTACGACTGGTACCGCACGTTCGGGGCGCGTCTGCTGTTCGACGGTCGCGTGCTCGGCGCCGACGGATCGCTCGGTCCGGCCGCGGATTTCCTGCGACTCGTGTACTGCACGGAGCGCACCGAGCAACGCATGCGACCGGCGCCGACACCCGTGGGCTTCCTCTGGCAGCGCGTGCCGGGCGCGATCCTGTCGGCCGGCGCGTCACCGGGCGACACGTTGCGCGTGTCGGTGGAGGTCCGCTATCCGCGCGCACGCTACGCGCACGTGTTCGAGTCGTTCGGAGTGGCGGGCGAGGACAGCGTCGCCTCCGTGCGTGTGCCGTACGCCACCGAGTCGCCGAACGGCGACGGCGTGGCGGCGGGTCCGGCCCGGTGGACGATCGCGGGGGCGTCCGGCGAGGTCACGATCCCGGAGGCCGCGGTGACACGTCGCGGAGCACTGCGGGTCCGCTGAAGCCGGGAACGTGTGCCGGCGAGGGCGACGGCGTCCGTCAGTCGCCGTAGACGTCGCGCACGAGGCGCCGGAACCACGCGGGCTTGCGCGCCACGACCCAGATCATCGTGAGCGCGAGAATCGGGATCGGCAGCACGACGTCGACGAGCGCGAGCACCACCAGCCAGAGTACGAGGTTCGTCTGCAAGATCCGGTTCCGGAAGAGAGGGACGGCGGCGACGAGCGGACTCGTCGCGTGGAGTGCGAAACCATAGCGTGCCCGGCCGCAGTCGGCGACGGAACAAACACCGGGCATGAACCACGATCCATCGGATATGCTGCACGGCCGGAGGGAACGCATGAGCGGGACCAAGGGTCGAAAGGCAAAGAACGAAGCGGTGGAGACCGAAGAGCTCCGCTTCGTGGCGAGCAAGTCGGCCGGACCCGTGAGCGCGATCCTGATGCGGCCGGCGGAGGCGCGTTCGCTCCTCGTGCTGGCGCACGGCGCCGGCGCCGGCATGCGTCACGCGTTCCTGGAGCGGGTCGCTCGCGGCTTCGCCGACCGCGGCGTGGCGACGTTCCGCTACCAGTTCCCGTACTTCGAGAAGGACTCGGGCAAGGGCTGGCGACGCCCGGATCCGCGCCCGGTGCTCCTCGCCACGGTGCGCGCGGCGGTGGCGGCCGCGGCCCAGGCGGCACCGCGCCTGCCGCGCTTCGCGGGCGGCAAGTCCATGGGCGGCCGGATGACGTCGCTCGCGGCGGCGGACGAGCCGCTCGCCGACGTGCGTGGCCTCGTGTTCTTCGGGTTCCCGCTGCATCCGGCCGGGCGTCCCGCGACGGAACGCGGCGAACACCTGGCCGACGTCTCCCTCCCGATGCTGTTCCTGCAGGGCACGCGCGACAAGCTGTGCGAGCTCGACCTCCTGCGCCCGATCGTGGCGCCGCTCGCGGCGACGTTGCACGTGGAGGAGGAGGCCGACCACGGCTTCTCGGTCCTCAAGCGCTCCGGCCGCAACGACGACGACGTGATGGACGCGATCCTCGACACCGCGACCCGCTGGATGGACGAGCGATGCTGACGATCCGGGTCGCGCCGCACGCGGAGCTCGCGCTCGCCGCGTTCGTCACGGAACTTCCGTGCGCGCTCGGCGAGTGGCCGTCGCCGGAATGGCTGACGGAACGTCTCGCGCTCGACGCGACGTCTCCGATCACGCGCGACGACGACGTGCGCGCCGCGATCCGCGACATGATGCGCATCGGCGGCTACAAGCCGACGGGCCGCGGCAAGCCGGCGTCCGAGTACCTCGTGCGCGCGGCCGGCGAGCCGGACGGACTTCGCTCGATCAACGCGGTCGTCGACGCCTGCAACGTGGTGTCGCTTCACTCCGGCGTGCCGATCAGCGTGATCGATCCGGATCGCGCGCGGCCGCCGTTCTCGATCGGGATCGCGCCGCCGGAGACGTCGTACGTGTTCAACGCGTCGGGGCAGGAGATGCGCGTGGACGGTCTGGTGGTGCTGTTCGACGCCGACGGCCCGTGCGCGAACGGCGTGAAGGACTCGCAGCGCACCAAGACCCACGACGCGACGACGCGGACGCTCTCGATCCTCTGGGGAGCGCGCTCGCTCGGCGACCACACACACCGCGCCGCGGCGTGGTACCGCGAGCTGCTCGCGGAGCTCGGGGCGCGCACCGAGGACGTGGAGCTGCTGGACTAGACGCCCGATCTCGAAGGACTCGACCGGGAAAGGCGGCGTCGAAAGAGAACGCTCCGAAACGACGACGGCCCCGGAAGGGAATCCCTCCGGGGCCGTCCGCGCCGGTTTCGGTGGCGTCGGGTATCCCTCGCACGAGGTGCGACCTCGAGCGATCTACACGTCGGGGAGGCCTCTTACGAGGACGCCACCTCCGCCAAACCGCATCTGGTACTACCCACTGGATCACCTCCTTCCGGGCGCGGTGGACATCGGCGGAACCCGTTCCGCCCGGGCCCGAGGTCGCCCTGCCTCAGGCGCCGCCGCCGCCGTCACGAGTCGCGACGAACCGGCGGGCACGACGCGAGATTACCACGCGTCTCGCCGAATGCGAGCCGGAAAATCGCGGGCGGCTGCGTCGGTGTCGATTTTCCTCTACGCTTCACATCATGAATCGCGAACGGACGTCAACGTCGGCAAGTCCGGACGCGGTGCTCGCGGTGGGCGTCACCGTCACCGCGCTCGCCGTGCTCGACAACACGGTCGCGCCGTGGGCGCCGTTCCATCTTTCCCACGCGCTCGCCGCGACCGCGATCCCGTTCGCGTTCGGCGGCCTTCGGTTTCTCGCGCCGGGCGAGTTGCGATCGTTCGGTCGGTGGACGCTGGCGCTGCTGGGGCCGTTCGTGCTGCAGGCGGCCGCGACGGGATTGCTCGTGGGCTGGGTGCCGCTGCTCGCCGCGCTCGGCGCGAACGTCTCCGATCCCGTCGCCGTGTCGTTCCCCGCTGCGTTGCCGGCCGTGTTCGAGGCGGGGGCGGCCCGGCTCGGGCGCGCGCCGGGCGACGTCGCGTTCGCGTACCTCGGATTCGTGACCCTGTGGGCAGGATTCGGCGAGGAGTTCTTTTACCGAGGGTTTCTCCAGCGTCACCTCGCCGCGCGCCTGCCGTTCGGCGCGGCGCTCGTCCTCTCCTCCCTGCTGTTCGGAGTCCGGCACGGCGCCCAGCTCGCGCTGCTCCGCCCGTTTCCGACGATCGCCGCGCTCGAATGGTCGCTCGTGGCGTTCCTGCTCGGCCTCGTGTTCGGTGTGATCTACCGTCGCACCGGTTCGCTGTTCGTGCCGATCGTCCTTCATACGCTCTTCAACGCGATCCCCATCGTGAGCTATCTTCTCGCGGCCGGGGGGTAGAGAACCATGACCACGACCTACGCCGTCTCCCTTGTCGACGTTCGCACGGCGGCCGGTATTCTCGCCGGCCACGCGCATCGCACGCCCGTGATCACGTGCGCGTCGCTCGATGCGCGCGCGGGCGCGGCGCTGTTCTTCAAGGGCGAGCACCTGCAGAAGGTCGGCGCGTTCAAGTTCCGCGGCGCGTTTCACGCGGTGAGTCGCCTGACGGACGACGTCGCGGCGCGGGGCGTGGTGACCCACAGTTCCGGGAACCATGCGCAGGCGCTCGCACTCGCCGCACTCATGCGCGGGGTCCCGGCCCACGTCGTGATGCCGAGCAACGCGGCTGCGCCGAAGCGTCGCGCGGTGGAGGGTTACGGGGCGCGCGTGATCGAGTGCGAGCCCACGCTCGCCGCGCGCGAGTCCACGGCCGCGCGCGTGCTCGAGGAGACCGGCGCGACGTTCATCCCTCCGTACGACCACCCGCACATCATCGCGGGGCAGGGGACGGCCGCGCTCGAGCTGCTGGAGGCGTACCCGGATCTGGATGCGATCATCGCGCCGGTCGGCGGCGGCGGGTTGCTCGCCGGCACCGCGATCACCGCGACCTCGCTCCGTCCCTCCATCCGCGTGTACGGCGCGGAGCCGAAGGGCGCGGACGACGCCGCCCGCTCGTTCGCGAGCGGGACGCTCGTGCCGCAGACCGGGCCGCGCACGATCGCGGACGGTCTTCTGACGAGCCTCGGCGAGAAGACCTGGCCGATCATTCGCGATCACTGTGAAGACATTTTGACGGTGTCCGAGGAGGAGATCCTCGTCGCGATGCGTCTCGCCTGGGAGCGGGCCAAGCTGCTCATCGAGCCGAGCTCGGCGGTGGCGGTCGCGGCCGCGATGAGCGGACGCTTCTCGGGCAGCGGCGACCGGATCGGCGTCATCCTCTCCGGCGGCAACGTGGACCTCGACCGCCTGCCCTGGGTCGTCACCGGCGCCTGACCGCCGCCCGTTGCGCCATCCCGCTCGTCATCGGTGCCCGACCGGACGCCCGAGGCCCACCCCTCGCCGTTTTCCGGAACCCGTCGTACGTTCGTCCCATCGCGCGGCCGTTCCGGCCCGGCCATGAAACAGTGGCCGGCTCCCGCGCGTCATACTCCCCGAGGGCGCGCCCCATGCTCGCCCGTCGTCGTCGCCGCGGAGCACTCCCTGCGTTCCCGTCCGCGGGTAATCGTCACGCCGGACCGGAGTCCGGCCCGACCCGAGGCATCGACATGAAGGCCCTTGTGACCCGGATCGCCCCCGTCCTCCTCGCCGCGCTCGTTTCCGGCTCCGCCCCGTCGATTGCGACGGCCGGCCCTTCGGACTGGAAGTGGGGAGAGATCGAGCGCGAAGAGCTGTTCGCGCCGCACTTCCCGGAAGCTCCCTACGCCGACGCGATCGTCCTGCTCGACCACCACGTGGTGAGGGTGGACGCGAAGGAACGCCTGAAGCAGTACCACCATCACCGCACGCGCATCATGAAGGAAGGCGGTCGCGATCGCGGCGTGGTCTCGATCCGCTTCCATTCGGACGACGAGATCAAGAACTTCCGCGCGCAGACCATCGTGCCGCCCGGCCATCAGGTCGAGGTCAAGGGCGACGCCATCCAGAAGATCGAGGGGCCTGTTTGGACGGAGTGGGTGCTGACGTTCCCTTCGATCCAGCCCGGCGTGGTGATCGAGTACGAGTACGAGATCCGCAGTGACCGCCTCGATCGTGTGGCGCCCATGGACTTCCGCGAGCGCGATCTCGTACGTATGGCGCGAGTGGACCTGCAGCTGCCGTTCGATATCTCGCACGAGACGTTCTTCGGCTGGTCGCCGGGTGCGCCCGAAGCGGTGAAGAGCCAGATCAACGATCCGGACGACACGCGCCGGCAGCTGAACCAGTGGACGTGGGAGGCGGAGGGCGTGGAGCCGCTCGCGCAGGAGCCGCTCGAGGGCAAGCCGGCGGACTACGCGATGACGCTGTACGTGCAGCTCGTGCAGAAGGTCGGCACCGGGAACGATCCCACGGCCGGACTGCGCAGCGTGGACACGAACGCGTCGGTGCGTTCCGTGAACGCGGCGTCCAAGGAGGAACAGATTCGCAAGTCCTGGGAGGAAGTCGCGAAGGAGTCCTTCGCGGCGCTCGGGAAGATGTGGGAGAAGGACTCCGGCGTCGACAAGTTCGTCGCGGGGGCCACGGCGGGCGCGAGCTCGCCCGAGGCAAAGGCGAGGGCGTTGTTCTTCCGGGTTCGTGACGGAATCACGACGACGGCGGCCGCCGACATCAGGGGGTCGGAGACGCTACGCGGCGTGATCGAGTCCGGCAAGGGGACGTCCCTCGCCAAGAATCTGCTGCTCATGCGCGTGCTGCGCGAGGCGAACATCGATGGTCGCGTGGTGAAGGTGCCGGTGTCGCGCAGCCTGCAGCCCCGCTGGTACTGCGCCGACCAGTTCGACGGCGCGGTCGTGCGCGCGATCGTGGACGGCAAGACCGTGTGGCTCGACCCGGCCACGCCGGGCTGCCCGTACGGCATGCTCGCGCCGGACAAGGTCGCGGCGCAGGGTCTCCTGATCGGACCGGACGGCGGCCTCGTGGACGTGAAGGTCGGCGACGTGAACTCGCAGCGAAACATCCAGTCCGAGGCGACGATCGAGGACGACGGCTCCGTGGCCGTGAAGGCCGACGTGAAGCTCGCCGGCTACCCGGAGGTCGAGGCGCGCGCCGCGATCGCAAAGAAGGGTGAGGCCGAGTGGGCGGAGCAATGGTTGCGCGCGCGATTCGGGACGCGCGTGGAGCTCGGCGCCGTGCGACTGGACGAGGGACCGGCGTTCCTGGCCCACGTGGAATTCCGCCTGCCCGGCGCGGCGGAGAAGATCGCGGGCGGCTGGCGCGGGAGCCTGCCCTGGCTCACCGGCGAGTCCGCGAACGAGTTCGAGTCCGCGGAGCGCGAGTCGCCGGTGGACTTCGGCTACGTGGCGGCCACCGACGAGACGATCACGCTGCACGTGCCGGACGGTCTCTCGGTGAAGGCGCCGGAGGGCGAGACGGTGCGCATGGCCGAGGTGAACTACCAGGTCTCGCACGCCCCCACCGCGACGGGCCTGCAGTCGTCGCGCGCGTTCCGCGTGCGGGAGCCGATGGTGATGCCGACGGAGTACGCAAAGCTGCGGGATTCCTGGTCGCGCATCGCCGCGGCGGACGGGGCGGAGTTCAAGACCATGACGGGGGCGCGGACGGCGGGGACGCGGTAGGCGCCCGAGACCATCTACAACACTCAAGGGCCGCCGGTTGTATTTCGACCGGCGGTCTGTCATGCTCTCCCTCGTGGACGGAAGCGCGGTGATCGCGCAGCTCCGCGTGCCCGCCGCGATTCCCCATCGGGCCGGATCCGGCCGGGGGGAGGTCGCCATGAGGGTCCAGGTCGAACGGAGCCAGGGGCAGCGGGACAGGTTCTCCGCCGCGCCCGCCACGTTGTACCTCGCGTCTCTCCTGATCGTCGCCACTTCGATCACCCCCCCCAGGGTGTGAGCGCGGACGAGTACTCCTGCGGGCACGACGCCGGCGATCCGGGCACCGATACGACGTCGGCCCGTTCCGTCCGATTCCCTACTGACGGAGAGCTTCGTGCCCTGTTCGTGTTCGCGAAGTTCCCCGACGGGGACGACGGCGTACCGTGCGATACCACGGTCGCGGGCGGATGGCCGATCGGGAGCCAGCTCCCTGCGTGGGCAGATTCGGTGATCGAGGACACCACTTCCCCCTCGATCGTGGGGAGCATCACTCACTTCTACGACGTGATGTCGGGTGGAGCCCACACGATCCGGGGAACCGTGTTCCCGTCGGTCGTGACCGCGTCGAACTCGATCGCGTACTACGACACGAACTATGGCTGCCCGACGTCGGGCAGCTGTCCCGCCCTCGCCCACGCGAATCACGACGTGGTGTTGCAGGTGGTGGACGCCCTTGGCGACGATCTTCTCGAGTACGACCTGAACGAGGATGGATACCTCGACTACCTGTTCATCTACTGGAGATCACCTCGCAACGCGTCAGGTGATCAGATCCACGGGGGCAACTTCAGTGGCAAGTCCGAGCTGTTTTCGGGCGCCAGCCTCGATTCGACCTACACGCTCCCGTCGGGGACCATCACGATCGACAGGCAAGCGGGGGCGTCGCTCTTCTGGCGAACGTACAAGCCCGGAACCGAGACGATTCGGATCATCGATCGCTGGCAGGTACTGGCCATCGCCGCTCACGAGTACGGACACGATGTGCTGGGGAACGGCTTTCACATGGGAGCGATGGGACCCTTCTCGCTCATGGACGGAAGCGTCCCGCGGGCGGAACGAGGTCGTCGTTCCATCGTCACCGGGTACAATCGGCTCCTGAACGGTTGGATCGATCCGGTCGTTCTCGACTCCACGGTGACCGGCGCGGACACCACGATCGTCCTGCGCGACGCGGCGACGCAGGGCAGCGCCGGGTATGCCGTCATCCAGACCCCACGCGGAGCCTTCTACAACGGCCTGTCGATCGGCCAGTTCTTCGTGCTGGAATGCTGGAACTCGGCACTGTCGCCGTACCTGGACGAGCATTCCGGGCTTGCCTGTCCCATCGAGCGGAACCACAGCGGTCTCCTGGTCACGCACGTGCTGTCGGGCGGTGCGGAGAACTGGTTCCAGACCGAGAACGACTCGGTACCCACGTGCGATCCTGAGATTGCCGAGGGCATGTTCGATTCTCAGGGACGAATCGACCCGGAGCTCGGCGTCGAGGAGATGCAGGTCTATCCGGGCGACACCCCCGATGGGCTCTTTCCCGTGGGTTCGAAGCCGCTGTTCTGCGGAGGCCCGGCCGACAGCGGGTACTCGAACCTGTTCGGGCCGTTCACGAACCCGAGTTCAAATCTCTACGCGGACACCATCGACGGCGGGGGGTACCGTCGCCTGGCGCGCCAGGACATCCCCAGCGGCATCACGATCTACGACGTCAAGTGGGCGAATCCGGGCCACGATTCGATGTACGTGAGCATTCGATTCGAGGGCTCCGACTCCACCGCAGGGCCCGACACCATCCGGGGAGACATGACCTGGGACGGCCAGGTGCAGCTCCGGCGGGACCTGGTCGTCGGGCCGGGCGCGACCCTCATCCTCACGAGGAATGCTCGCGTGGTCGCGTCCGCGCTCACGGACGAGTCCGCAAGCGGGGACGCGGCCAGGTTCGAGCTCACGTCGCTGGGTCGGATCGTTGCCACCGGTGATTCGACCGATCCGGTGGAGTTCACATCGTCCCGGGACACGGCGTTCGAGCACTTCCGGGGCCCCGGGGAGCCGGGGACGTCCGCGGCTCCCGGCGATTGGTTCTGGATCGCTCTTCGCGGTGAGACTGACTCGACGTTGAGTTCGCTGAGCTACGTGGACATGGACTACCCGACGTTCGCCGTGAGCGTCGATTCGATTGGCGGAACGCTCTTCCGCAACCACACGGAGAACGCATACGCCGACGTCTATGTGGGCAGTGATGTGCGGATTCCCGCGGGTTCCACGTGGGACTTTGAGGCCCCGGCGAGAATCTGGATATCGAACGTCGATCAGGCGCACGCCGGGGAGGATACCGCGCACGTCGAGATCGGGGTCGATGGTGAGTTCCGTACCCTTCGCCCGGCGGGCGCCGCCTCGACGGACTCGGTTTGGATCGAGCGCGTCGGGGGCAGCGGTTCGGCGGGTGACTGGGATGGGATCACGGTCCGATGGGATCCCGGCGCGCAGGGGATCTTCCGGGACGCGTCGATCGCGCATGCGGCGGACCCGTTGACGTTCATCGCGGCGGACTCGGCGATCGTGGAGAACTCGTCGATTCGCGCGTACTCGGGAGTCGGGATCTTCGACTGGTCCTCGAACGCGCTCATTCGCGGGAACTACGTCGATGGGAGTCCGGGGGCGATGGTGTCCGACGACGGCGCTCAGATCGGCATCAAGGCGCTGCAGTCTATCCCTGAGGTCTGCTCGAACGTCGTCGGCTGGCACCAGAAGTACGGAATCGAGGTCCAGTTCGGCAAGGACTACTGCGCGACGCTGGAAGACAGCTCAGGCGCACCGGAGGACTCGGTCCTTGTCGAGGGCAACGTTGTGACCGGTCGGGGTGAGGACTCCGGGGTGTTCATGAGCGGTTCCGGGATCCGGGTCGACTGGGGGTGCCGCAAGCGGCACGTTCGGATCTATGAGAATGAGGTGCGGGATTGGGCCGATCAGGGAGTCGACTTGCTGCAATGTGCCGATACGCGCCTGGGCTGCAACCTCGTGGAGGACAACAATCGCGGAGTGCAACACAGCCGAAACATCTCCCAGACCGAAGGTGGGGCGGTTCGGCTCCGGAACAACTGGCTTCTCGACAGTCACGACACGAATCTGTGGGCGGACGATTTCTCGAAGCTGACTCTCAATGACGGTGGGATCTTTGCTTCGTGGAACGAGATGGCTCCTGAGTCTACATCAACGCAGGTGCGTTTCAACATCACACATCAGGACTACACTGCTGCGATTCTCGACGCGGAAGGGACATCGTGGGTGAGTGGAAGTGGCGCCTTGCTGGCGGAGGCGGATAGCGTCTACGTCCGGTCCCGAATCACCGGGATCGACACGACCTTGGTCGATATCACCACCTTCTCTCCGTACGATCTCGAATGCTACTCGCAATCCGCGGGGTCGCCGCGCGTAGAGCAGTTCACCGACGACGTGGATGGAGCAATGGGGCTGGAAGGGGTCGGTGAACCTACGCGATGGGATCTCCTGGCCGTTCGCCGAGAGGGAGCATGTGAGATCCGGTGGTCCGTACCGAGCGACAGAGCGACGATCAGCATCTCCATCTACGACGTCGGGGGTCGTCGAGTCGCGGATCTACTCCGTCACCAGACGTTCGCCCGTGGTCGATACGGAGGTGAATGGCGGTACCGCAACAATCAGGGGAGCGCGGTTTCGGCGGGCGTCTACTTCCTTCGGTTGGCGTGTACGGACGGGACCGTTCTCACGGAGAAGGTTCTGGTGATTCGCTGATGTGGAACATCCGGGCAATGTGGCTACTTGTTCTCCTTCAGTCCGCGACAGCGCTCAAGGCGGCCACCATTGATGTGCCTGATGACTTTGAGACGGTGCTTGCGGGACTTGATGCCGCGGCGACGGGTGACACCGTTCGCGTCGGGCCAGGGCTGTGGCAGGCCCAAGAGAGTCGGATCGTTCCGTGGAACGGCGGCAGCCAACTCCTTCGCAGCAATGGCTACCTCAAGCCCGGCGTCACGCTGATCGGCGCCGGATCGGATCTGACGGTCATCGAAGCGCTCCCAGAGGAGCCGATGATGCTCCACGGTATTCTCACTCTCGCGAGCTCGGGCGCGGGCGTGCGAGTTGAGGGTGTTACGCTCCGTGGGAGCGGTTTCCTGTTCAACGGAATCATGGCATCCGCCAGCCTGAGCTTCGAGCTCGTCGACTGTGCCGTAGAGCACTGCATGTTCGGCGTCACCTCATCGTTCACGAATCTGATCGTTCGCGGCTGCACGTTTCGGGACAACGACGCTAGCGAGGCAGGAGGCGATCCGTCCGGGATCTACTCCACGTACGGGACTTGGAGGATCGAGGACACGTTGTTTGTCGGGAATCGCAACGGAGTGCTGTTCAACTCGGCCGGGGGGATCGCGCTCACGTTCATCCAGAGATGCCGGTTCCAGGACAACAGCGGTGGTAGCCTGGTCCTTCTCAGATCGCAAGATCCGCTCATCATCGAGGACTGCTGGTTCGAGGGAAACGAGGTGATCAACAGCGCGATTCATCTCAGCGGATGCGACGGCCAGGTCCGCCGAAACGTGTTCTATGACAACGTTGGTCCGGCGTTCTACACGATCGGATCGACCTCTGAGTTCGTCGAGAACACCCTATGGATGAATACGGTCAACCCCGCGGGGTCCTCGTATTCCGGGGCATATCTGGTCGCGGACGTGGGGATTCCGGTGGTCTTTGCGCGGAATGTCATTGCCGGCTGTCGCGGCGGGCCGGCGGTCAGAGTCTACGGTGGCTACATTGGCTACCACGTTGACTCGAGTTGCAATCTCTTCTTCGATAATGACCTGCCGCAGTTTCGAGACTACATTGTCGCCCCCACGGACGTCTTCGCCGATCCGCTGTTCTGCAATCCCTCGCTGGGCGACTTCACGGTCGCCAAGAACTCCCCCTGCGTGGTCGATCTGCCGCTCGGCTGCGGGCCGATCGGAGCGTTCGGGGTGGGTTGCGAAGCGGTCAGCGTGGAGCCGACCAGTTGGGGAAAGATCAAGGGCCTGTACCGCACGGAGGAGTGACATGACTCGACACGTGTGTCTGGCCGCCGCGCTGCTGCTGGTGGGTTCCACCACCTCCGCGCTGGCGGGGACCCGATCCCTCGCGATCGACAGCGCCCGGATCCTGGAGCGCCAGGACGGTGCCGCCCGGCTCGTGCTCAAGGTGGAGGACCTGTCGTACCTCCAGGGCCGCATCGTCAAGAACGCCACGCTGGAGATCCCGCTGCCCGGCGGTCGCGCGGCGGGCCGAGACCTGAATCTCCACGTCTACGCGGCGGCTCGTCCCTGGAGTCCGGGAACCGTGACCTGGGACTCGCCCTGGACCCGCGCCGGCGGGGACTGGACCCTGGACCACTACTCGATCACGTCGGTCGGGGCGGGCGAGCGGCCCTCGGTGCTGCGATTCGACGTCTCGGCGATCGTGCGGGAGGTCGCGGCAGGTCGGGAGGCGAACCTGGGATTCTTCGTTCTGCCGGGCGGGGGCGAGGAGGGCGGCGTGTTCGACTCGACGGACCGGGAGCTCCTGGGGAGCCTCTCCGGCGCCCGCCTGGAGGTGAACTCGACGCGTGGGCCCCGGAACCGGCCGACGGGCTAGGCGAGAGGCCGTTCGGCCCGGGAACTCCCGGCGCCTTCCTTTGGTGCCGCGTGGACTGCTACCCGATCGTCTTCGGGCGGTTTGGAGCCGGGGGCCGCGCCCTGCTAGGATCACGGAATCTGGAGGATCCCCGTGACTCGAACCGCGCGCCGAATCCCCTGCGTTCTCTCGCTCTTCGCCGTACTCACTCTCCTCGCGGGCGACGATCTCCCGACCCCCGCGCGTTCCGACGCGACGTCCGAGTCCCGAACGCTCCTCGCTGAGGAAGGCGCCTTCCCCAGCGACTGGTTCCTGCGCCAGCGCGCCTGGCCGCAGGACGACGTGCCCGCGTCCGCGCGCCTCGCCGCGTTCGAGGAGGCGCGCGCGCTGCGCTCGCTCGCGCGGGGTGCCGGCGTCTGGCAGTCCGTCGGGCCCACGAACGTCGGCGGGCGCATCACGGACGTCGCGTGCCATCCCACGGATCCGAACACGATCTACGTCGGCGCCGCGAGCGGCGGCGTGTGGAAGACGACAAACGGGGGCATCGCGTGGACATCGCTGTTCGACGAGGAGCCCACGCTCTCCATCGCGTCCATCGCGCTCGACCCCGCGAACCCGAACACGGTCTACGTCGCGACCGGCGAGCCGAACGGCGGCGGCGGGAGCGTGACGTACGGCGGCTACGGCGTGTTCCGCTCCACGGACGCGGGCGCCACCTGGACGATCCTCGGACCGGACTCGCCGTACTGCGGCCGCGTGGTCGTGGATCCTTCGGACTCGAACCGGTTGTTCGTGGCCGGGCTCGGCTCGCTGTGGTCGCCCGGCCCGGATCGCGGTCTGTACCGCAGCACGAATGCGGGTGCCACCTGGGAGACCGTCCTGTTCGTGAACAACGACACGGGCTTCGTGGACGTGGTGATCGATCCCACAAACCCGAGTCGCGTGTACGCCGCCGCCTGGGAGCGCACGCGCGGGCCGAACTACCTGGACTACGGCGGCGACGGCAGCGGCATCTGGCGCTCCACCGATGGCGGCACCACGTGGGCCGAGCTCACGGCGGGCCTGCCCGCCGGCCCCGGCGTCGGCCGCATCGGACTCGCGCTCGCGCCGTCTTCCCCGCTCACGCTGTACGCGATCTACGCGGACGCGAGTCCCGGCTACTTCCTCGGCGTGTACAAGACCACGAACGGCGGCACGACCTGGACGCAGACGAACGACGGCGCCCTCGTCGACGTTTACGCGTCCTACGGCTGGTGGTTCGGCAACCTGCGCGTGGATCCCGCGGACGCGAACCGCGTGTTCGTGCTCGGCTTCGACTTCTGGCGGACGACGAACGGCGGCTCGAGCTGGTCGTTCGCGGGCGGTTCGATGCACGTGGATCACCACGGGCTCGCGTTCGCGCCCGGCGGCACGATCTGGGAAGGCAACGATGGCGGCGTGTACCGCTCCACGAACGGTGGCACGGCGTGGACCCAGGTGGCGAACCTCGCGATCACCCAGTTCTACGGCGTGGAGGTGGACGAGCAGTTCCCCGAGCGTCGCTACGGCGGCGCGCAGGACAACGGCACGATCCGCACGCTCACCGGCGCCTCGGACGACTGGCAGCAGATCTTCGGCGGCGACGGGCTCCAGTGTCGGGTGGATCCGGGGAACGACCAGAACGTCTGGGTGGAGTACCAGTACGGGAATCTCTTCCGTTCGACGAACGGCGGCACCACGTTCCAGAGTGCGACCAGCGGACTCATCGGGCGCCGCAACTGGTCCATGCCGTACGAGCTGCACCCGGTCAACGCCCAGACGCTGTTCGCCGGCACGGATCGCGTGCACCGCAGCACGAACGGCGCCGCGGGCTGGACCTCGATCTCGCCGGACCTCACCGACGGCGACGGCGGCCTCGGCGGCTACGTCTTCGGCACGATCACCACGCTGGCGGTCTCACCGTCGGATCCCGCGCGAATCCTGATCGGCACGGACGACGCGAACGTCTGGATGACGCTGAACGGTGGCACGAACTGGAACCGCCTCGACAAGCCGCCGATCCCGGAGCGCTGGATCACCCGCGCGGCCTTCGATCCGTTCGACCACGACGTGGCGTACGTCACCGTGTCGGGTTTCCGCTGGAACGAGTACGAGCCGCACGTGCTCCGCACCACGGACCGCGGATTCACCTGGAGCGACATCAGCGGCAACCTGCCGCAGGCCCCGGTGAACGACATCGTCCCGGACCCGCTCACCGGTGCGCTGTACGTGGCGAGCGACTTCGGCGTGTACGTGACGAACGATCTCGGCGCGACGTGGTCCGCACTCGGCACCGGTCTCCCGAACGTGGTCGTCACCGATCTCGAGCTGCATCAGCCGTCGCGCACGCTCACGGCGGCGACGTTCGGGCGCTCGCAGTGGACGTTCGATCTGGACG
>JAGQIB010000128.1 GCA_020431545.1 Gemmatimonadota bacterium | reverse complement strand
ACAGCACGCGCCCGCCGCCGGCGACGACGTCGCGAATCGCCTGGAGTGCCGCATCGAGAAGCGGCACGGTCTGCGTCAGGTCGAGAATGTGAATGCCATTGCGATCGCCGTAGATATACTGGCCCATTTTGGGGTTCCAGCGATGCGTCTGGTGGCCGAAGTGGACGCCTGCTTCGAGCAGGTCTCGCAGTGCGACGTCGGACAAGATCGGACTCCTTTTCGGTTCGGCTTCCGCCGCCTTCATCCCGTCAGGGCCGCCCGGCGCCGATCTCGCCCGGGCGGACCGCCCTGAGCGGTCCGGCGACGTGCTTGGTTTTGATGTCGGACGACGGGGATCCCCGCGGCCGACCCGCCCCACGTTCGGGACGGTCTAGCGCTTGCTGAACTGGAAGCGACGACGAGCGCCGGCGCGACCGTACTTCTTGCGCTCCACCATGCGCGGGTCACGGGTCAGCAGACCCGCCGTGCGCAGGGGCTTGCGATTCTGCTCGCCGGCCAGCACGAGCGCGCGCGCGATGCCGAGACGGACGGCACCGGCCTGACCGGTCTTGCCGCCGCCCTTCACGCGCGCGTCGACGTCCCAGCTCACGCTGGAGTTCGTCGCCGCGAACGGCTGCTCCGTGTGCTCCACCAGCGACTCCCGGTGGAAGTAGTGACGGATGTCGTGGCCGTTCACGATGCGCTTGCCGGAACCCGGCAGGAGGCGCACCTGGGCGATCGAGGTCTTGCGACGCCCGGTGGCCTGGAAGTCATTCGCCATTCGATCTCCTCGAAACGTCGCCTACGCGACGCGACGTCCGCTCTTCAGCGAGTACGGCTTCGGGTTCTGCGCGGCGTGCGGATGATCGCCGCCGACGTAGATCCGGACCTTGGTCAGCATCTGACGACCGAGACGGTTGTGCGGCAGCATCCCGCGAACCGCGCGACGGACGAGCTCCGTCGGCGCCTTCTCGCGACGCTTGCCGTACGACGTGTACTTCATGCCGCCGGGGAAGCCGGAGTAATGCCAGTGCTGCTTCTGCTCCGCCTTCTTGCCGGTGAGGGCGACCTTGTCGGCATTCACGATGACGACGTTGTCCCCGGTGTCGAGATGCGTCGAGTAGTTCGGCTTGTGCTTGCCGCGAAGCAGCGTGGCCACTTCGCTCGCGAGCCGGCCGAGGGCCGCGCCCTGGGCGTCGATGACGACCCAATCGCGCTGAATCTCGGACGCTTTCGTAACGTGCGCTTTCATCACACCTCTCCCCGCGAGGGGGCCCCGCAGGGGGGCAGTCTGTCTGCGGAGTCGACGCACAGAAATCCGTCGTCGCCCGCAATCCGGGCGCCACGACGGCCGGACGTCGATCCCGCCGGTTTTCGTGGGTTCCACGAAAAAGGGCGCACAGCGTAGCAGCCCCGTTCCGGGGGCGTCAAGACTCGGGAGTGCGCCGGGGCGGAAGATACGGGGCCACGGAGACGGCGACCAGCGGCCGGGCGGGCCGGGGGCTCCCCCGCCCGGCGGGCCGGCCGGAGACTCCGGGCCGCCGCGGGGCCTGCTCCCCGAACCGCTCAGGCCGGCGGCGCGGCCTCCCGGAGCCGCCGGAGG
>JAGQIB010000127.1 GCA_020431545.1 Gemmatimonadota bacterium | reverse complement strand
TTGGTGGTGGCGATCCAGGCGCCGAGGATCCCGAACAAGATCCAGACCGGAATGCCGATGATGAGTTCCACGGCGAGCCTCCCGTCCGGGCGGGGGTAGCCCGGACGGGCAAGACTCTAGGCGCGGGGGGACGTGGAGACAAGACCGTCGCGACCCCGCCGCCAGATCACCGCAGGCGCACGACCCGTTGCACGTCCTCCCTCTCCGGCGTGGCGAGGCGCAGGAAATACACCCCCGCGGCGACCGGTCGCCCCGCGGCGTCGCGGCCGTCCCAGACGAGTTCGTGCTCGCCGGCCGTCAGCGAGGACTCGCCCAGCGAACGCACGCGCCGACCCGCCGCGTCGAACACGGACAGGCTTGCGCTCCCGGCGCGCGTGAGGCCGAAGCGTAGCGCGGTACTCGCCCGGAACGGGTTCGGGAAGGGCGGCGCGAGCGTGGGGGCGAGCACCGCGACGTCCGGCGCGTCGACGGCGGAGATGCACTGCGGGTAGTTCGCACTGATCCAGTGCCAGCCCGACGTCCACGGGAAGGAGTGGATCTCGTAGCCCCCGGTGAAGCTGAACGGCGCGTGGTTCACGTAGGCAATGACGCTGCGCGACAGCTCCCCGGCCACGACCGGTTCGCTCGGGTCCGTCACGTCGATCGCCTCGATCCCGCAATACACGACCCCGTCGCCGACCACGCAGCTCACGCCCGTGAGAAACGTCGTCACCTCTCCCAGCACCGTCGGCGCGGAGGGGACGGTGAAGTCGTACACGTAGAGCTTCCGCTGGAGGGCCGAGCGCGCATACAGGAGCGTGCCCTGGACACGAAAGTCCGAGATCTGCGCGAGCGCGACGGAACCGATCTGCGCGGGCGCATCCGGGTCCGACACGTCGATCACCGCGAGATCGCTCGTGGTCGACGCGACGAGCAAGCCGTTCCCGATCGCGCGATAGAGGACGGCGTTCACGGGAAGCGTTCCGCGCGGAGTGACCGCGCCGTCCGGGGAGATCTCGGTGACGCGAGGCACATCTTCCCAGTAGCCGTACAGGAACGGCGCTTCGAGGTCCGACCCGAGGGAGTTGTTTCGACCGGGAAAGTGATTCATGAGCTCGTGGGGGTGTGTCGGGTCGGAGAGGTCGAGGATCCGGGTTCCGGTCAGCGAGCCGCTCTCCCGCAGGAACGTATCGCAGACCGCCAGATCCCCATCGGCCAGCACGTTCGACACCTGCTGGCTGTGCATGTTCGCGGCGCCGATCTCCGTGGGCGCGCTCGGCGAGGCGTCGTAGACGCGCACCGCCGAGTCGAAGCCGTATCCGGTCGTGCCCACGACCAGATAATCATTCCAGGTGGTGAGCGACGAGGGTCCTCCGTCCCCGGTGGGCGAGGACGTCCAGTCGGCCGGGGAGTAGTCGGTCAGCGCGAACTCCGTGAGACCGCTGCTGCCGATGTGCCAGACACGGCCGGCGGCGTCGCCGACCGCGGGACCGGCGGGCCATCCGAGGATCGTGGTCTCGTTCGGTGCGGTCGGCGTGGAGACGTCGATGGACAGATAGCCGCCATCCGCCTGCCGTGCGAAGAGGAAGTCTCCGGCGATCGTGAGGCCCAGACACGCGCGCGGGATGTTCGTGACCTGAACGGGTGCCGAGGGGGTCGCGACATCGTAGAGCCCGATCTTTCCACCCCAGGACGGATAGTAGGGATCCTGCTCGTAGTAGGCGTAGGCCATCCAGACGCGATCACCATCGGCCGCGATCGCATAGGGAGCGTAGTAGCCGTACGGCGGGCCCGTCACCGCCTCCCCGATCTCCACCGGGGCCCCCGGCACGGAGATGTCGATCACGCGAAACGTCGTGTCGCCGCCGACGTACGCGATCGAGCCGACGAGATCGACACAGAACGCGTGGTCCGTGGTCTCGGTCCCGACCAGCGTGGGCGCGTCCGGATTCGAGACGTCGATCACGAACAGTCCGGAAAGCCGCTCGGCGATCGCGACGAGCGTGCCGTCCGCGTCCAGCGCACCGCCGACGCCCACGAGCGCACCACGCAACTGCGGGTTCGCCGGATCCGAGACGTCCACGATGTCGAGGCGATACGGCGACGTGTCGCTCACGTAGAGGAACGAGCCGGAGATCGCGGCATACTGGGGCGAGCTGCTCGGCAGCGTGAGAGTCGCGACGGGGGGCTCCGGGCCGTCGATCTCGTAGACGCGGAGCTCCGAGCCGAAGATCCCGAACAGGTGCGTGTCGGTTCTCGCGATGGCCTGACCGGCCGCGGGGTCGAAGCAGCGAACCGCGTGCGAGGAGGTTCCGTAGTCGAAACACACGGCGGGCGCTCGGCCCGCGGCGACGAACGAGGTCGCCAGAACCAGCGAGGCCGCGAGGGGGGTGCGGAGATTCATTCCCGGTCCTCCGGGCTGAGGACGATGCAGGGGGAGTGCGAGAAGCGTACGCCCGTGTCTCCGCCGGTTGCAACCCCGGCATTTCTCGACGTCGCAGCAGGGCGGGACAACCGTCACCCGCGTGGAGATGCAACGTTCGGTTTCGAACGTCTCGCAGGCGTGACGTTCGGCGAGGTCAGCGCACGCGCACGAGCTTGCTCGCGGATGAGCTTCCCGGAGTCACGACGAAGTACACGCCGGCGGGGACGGGGCGATCGCCCTCGTCTCGACCGTCCCACCGCGTCGACGTCGCGTCGCCGGGCAGGACGCGAACCACGCGGCCCCGCACGTCGACGACGCGCCAGGGCGTGCCCGCGGACGCGGCGCCCCGGGCGAGGCGGGTGCCGGCGCGGAACGGATTCGGCGTCGCGAGGATCCGAGCGGTCGGCGTCACGTCCGCCGACGTCGCGGCCGGCGGCGAGAGCAGCAGCGCGCGCGTGCCCGGCTGACCGGGCCACACGGCGCTGACCACGATCTGGCCGGCGTCGTTGATCGCCCCCGACCCGACGTAATCCGCGATCCACGGGGCGGGCAGGAGATCGTTCAGCTCGATCATCTCGCCGTTCCGGTACACGAACGGCACGAGCGCGCTCGCGGCGTTCACGGACATGCCGACGACCTCGCCGTTCGCGTTCACGCCGCTGGCCCAGCTCGACGCGAACTGCTCGGCCGGCGTGCCGTCCGCGAGCGTGCCGAGCTGGAGATCGACCTCGCCGTCGCGCCAGATCGCCGCGCGCGTCAGGAAGCCGCCGCCCGGGCGCGGCAGACGCACGGAACCCGCGATGGAGCCGTCGTCGTGGATGAAGTACGCGAGGTTGTTCAGGCCGGGATGCTCGGGCGGAAGCCGCTTCACGGTGCCCTGCTCCCACACGACCGCGAACTGCTGCAGTCCGTCGGTGTCCGTCGTGGAACCGCCGACGATCTGGCCGCTCGCGTTGATCCATTCCGCGCCGCCCTGGGTTCCGCCGAGCAACGGGAGCGAGTCCATCACGCCGTCCTGCCACACGAACGGGCGCGACTCCGCATCGCCGGCCAGCTTCGCCCAGCCCACGACCTGCCCGACGTCGTTGATGGACGTCGCGGCCGAGCGCGATCCGCCGAGCGTGCCGAGTGATTGCGTGTTCCCGTCGGGGCTGCCGTCCGCCGTCCACAGGATCGCCTGACCGTTCTCGAGCGTCGTGCCGGACTTGCCGACCGCCTGCCCGAGCGAGTTCACGCCGAGCAGATCGGTCCGGGACGTCTGCGGCGGCGTGCCGATGAACGTCAGGGCGGTGCCGTCGAAGAAGAAGCCCTCCGTCGCGCCGTTCGAGAACGTCGAGTAGCCGACGACGAGCCCGCCGTCGGTCACCGACCAGGTCTGGTTCTGCGTCGCGGAACCTCCGAGGTCCGTGACGTCGTAGATCTGCGCGAGCGCCATCCGGGGGCCGGCCAACGCCAGCGACGCGAGCACGAGGAGCGGCGGCACGGCGGGAACGAGCGACCCGGGCCGGGCCATCGGAACGAGGCTCCCGGCGGGGCCGGACAGGGGGCGACACATGGCGACCTCCGCGGTAGGTGGTCTCCAGGATACGCGGGGGCGCCGCGAACTGTGACGGCGTTCTCGCGGGGCCGGGCGACGCCTACTCGGCCGTCGCCGGATCGATGATCGCTCGCACCCGGGAAACCCGGTCGGCGGGAAACTCTCCGCGGCGGGCATGCTCGCGCACCGCGGCCTCGTCCGGCGCGAGGTACACGCAGTACACCTTGTCGTCGGTCACGAAGCTCTGGACCCATTGCACGGCGGGCGCCATGTCCGCCAGGACGCCGCACGACTTCTGGGAGATGGCGCGAAGGTCGGTCGGGGAAAGCGATCCGGCGCCGGGAATCTCGCGTTCGATCACGAACTTGGGCACGTGGTACCTCCGTCGGGCGCCCGGGCATTCGGGCGCCGCTTCGTTCGTTCGGAATCCGGGCGATCGGGGAGACACGGGCTCGAACGTGGGTCGTGACGGCGTCGACGTGGTCCGGTCGGGGCGCCCGGCGGGTTCGAGTCGGCGTCTTCAGTCGGCGCGCGTCAGGGTCGCTCGACCGGATCCTCGGTCCCGGCCGCGTAGTCGCCCTCGTGCTCGGCCACCAGATCGTCGCCGGAGCGCACCTCGACCCTCACGGACACGCGACCGCGGCCGAACTTGCGGATGCCGCGGAGCATGCGGTCGACGTCGCGCGGGTCAGGGGCGTGCGCGATGGCCACGAGATCCCCGCGCGCCGCCGTCCGGAACTGCAGCGAGCTGGCGCGCAGCACGGTACCCGCGCGAATCGATTCGCGCTGCAGGAACTCGTGAAC
Source organism: Gemmatimonadota bacterium (assembly GCA_020431545.1). Taxonomy (GTDB): domain Bacteria; phylum ARS69; class ARS69; order ARS69; family ARS69; genus JAGQIB01. Next base: position 13,491 of record JAGQIB010000127.1, on the reverse strand, counting down.
CCAGGTCCAGCCGGCGAGGATCGCGAGCGAGGACACGCTGCCCGCGAACGCGCTGTCGTGATCGTTCACGTTCGGCGCGAACGGCGCCTCGAGCCGGACTTCTTCGGCTCCCGTCGCCACCACGCGAATCCCCATCGAGCGAGCCACGGGAATGACGCGCTGGAGGTACTCGGTCAGCTCGACGGGGTCGCTCACGCGATTCTCCCGGGAAGGCTCCGGCCCCTCACGCTCGATCTCCGAGCTCCGGAATGGAAGCGGCGCCCACCGTGCGTGCGTCGCCGGTCACGAGGCGCCGGTGGTAGTCGATCTGCCCGAGGTGATACGCGAGGTGGACCGCGAGATGCAGCACGAACTGCCGGACCGAGAGCGAGAGGCCGTCGAAGTCGACGGGATAGGGTTCGTCGAGGCGAGACTCGGGCAGCGAATCGAGCGCGCGCGTCACGGCGGCCGCCGCCGCATCCAGGCGGGCGACGATGTCGGCGCGCGGAACGTCGCGGGCGGCGAACTCCGCCGACCGGTCACGCACGAACCCGTCCTTCGCGAGGACGGCCCCGAAGAAGTGGCGCAGGTTCCCGGCGACGTGCAGCGCCATCGTGCCGCCAGGATTCGTGATCCCGGGGGGCGACTTCCACAGATCCGCCTCCGACGGGTACGCCTCGATCTCGCGACGGATGGCCGCGAGGTCCCGCTGCAAGATCTTCGCGATCTCCGCCTTCATCGCACAAGACCCTCTACAGGTAGCGCTCGAACCAATCCACGATCCGCTTCAGGCGCTCCTCGCGGTTGCGCGGCTTGCCGCCGCGAGACAGACCGTGGAACTCCCCTTCGAATCGCACGAGCTCGCACGGCGCCTTCCCGAGCAGCTTCATCGCGGTGAACATCATCTCGCTCTCGGCGATCGGGCACCGCAGATCGCCCTCCGAGTGGATGAGCAGGAGCGGCGTCCGGACGTTCTGCGCGTAGAACGCGGGAGAGACCTTGTGGTACTCGCCCGGTGCGTCCCAGGGGTGCTTCCCGCCGAAGAACTTCGTCCGGAACCAGCCGTAGTCGCTGGAGCCCCAGTGGATCCAGAAGTCCGCCGCGTTCCGCTGAGCGCAGGCCGCCTTGTAGCGGTTCGTGTGGCCCACGGCCCACAGCGACATGTAGCCGCCGTAGCTGCCGCCGAGGATCCCGAGTCGCTTGGAGTCCACGTACGGCTGCTTTGCGACCCAGTCCGAGAACGCCTGGATGTCGGACCAGTCCTTCTCGCCCCACTCTCCCTCGATGCAGCCCGAGAAGTCGGTGCCGCGACCGGAGCTCCCGCGCGGGTTGCAATACGCCACGACCCACCCCTTGCCGGCGAGCACGTGCATCTCGTGGAACCACGCCTCGCCGTACTGTGTCATCGGGCCGCCGTGCACCTCGATCAGCGTGGGGTACTTCTTGCCCGCGCGGAATCCCGGCGGCTTGAGCACCCAGCCCTGCAGCTCGGTCTTTCCGTTCTTGATCCGGACTTCTTCCGGCAGGTTGAACTTGAGCGGGCGGAAGAACGGCTTGGTGAGCTGCGTGAGACGCTGCGGTTCGTTCGATCCGTCGAGGCGAACGCGATAGAGCTCGCCGGTGTCGGCCGTGGTGGCCGCACAGGCGATCGCGATTCCGAGATCCGCCCGCACCGACGTTCCGATCACCGAGACCTTGCCGCCGAACTCGAGGCGCGGCGGCGCGCCGCCCTCCGCCGGCAGCGAGTACAGACGGTACGATCCGTCCTCGTCCGAGCCGAACAGCACGCGCTCCTGCTCGCCGTCCCGGTACACGCGCACGATCGTGGACTGAGCGCTCGTCGTGTCCGTGCCGACCATGTTCATCGCCCAGCGGTCGTGGCCGACGTTCAGCTCGCGAATGGGGCCCTTGCCGTCGACCGGTGCGCGATGGACCGTGTGCTCGTGCTCGAGCCACTCGCCGCTGCCGCCCTCGTAGCCGACCCAGTACACGTGCTTGCCGTCCAGCGCGAACACCGGCGCCTCCCGGCTGCCGGTTCCGCGCGAGATCTCGCGCACACCCTTGCCCTGCCGATCCATCACGCACACCTGTCCGAGATCCGGCGTGCGGTCCGCTTCCGCCGAGCGGTTCGTGACGAACACGATCTTCTTGGAGTCCGGGCTCCAGGACGGGAACTGGTCGTGATGCGCGCCGGGCGTCAGCGCCTTCGCACGGCCGTTGCTCGCCTGCGCCTTCCAGATCGTCCAGTAGGCGTCGCCGAACCAGCCGGTGCCGTCTTCCTTGTGGTACAGGCGCGTCACGTGCTTGAAGTGCGCCTGCTTCTTCCGCGCCTCTGGGTCGACCCAGGGCATCTCGAGATGCGCGAACGCGAGTTCCTTGCCGTCCGGACTGTACGAGAGCGACGCGACGGGGCCGCCCTTCAGATCCGTCAGCTGCCACGGCTCGCCGCCGTCCACCGGCAGCACCCACACGTTCGCCGCCTTGCCGCCCCGGTCCGACACGAACGCGAGGTGCTGGCCGTCCGGGCTCCACGTCGGCGCGCCGTCCGACACGAGACCGCGCGTCAGCTGACGGGCCCGCCCGCCCTTCGCGGGCATCACGTAGAGGTGCGACTCGTACCGGTTTTCCTTCGCGTTGACCCGCTTCACCACGAAGGCCACCCGGGCCCCGTCCGGTGACAACGCCGGGGACCCCGGCAGAATGAAGCGGAAGAGATCGTCGATTCGCACACTGCGCGCCATGAATGCACCTCCGTCGGTTTCTGCCGCAGAATCTCTCACGTTGCCCGAACGTTGTGGTGCGAAAAGTGTGTCTCGAGTCCGAGGCGTCGCTTTCAATGTCTACGGTAGCTCGCCGGATGGCCAAAGATGGCCAACGTGTGTCGCGCTTCGGGCTCCGTGGAGGCCAGACACAGTTTGCGAACCACAACCAAAGGGCCCCCGAGATTGCTCTCGGGGGCCCGGGGGATCCGGTTCTCTTCCTGTGTTGCGAAACCCGGTTGTCTGTCCCGGAAGAGTCCCGCGTTCGGGTCGATCGTCAGGGTTGGAAGGCTCGTGTTGTCTGCTTCACCGGTGCCGCCGGTTGCCCCGGCAGCGATGCGAGATTCGTGATGTCGGTGCGGCCGGTGCCTTTCGATCTTCCCTCGTCTTCGGGGCGCCGACCCGGCCTGATGTCGATTCCGAGATGGGGTCGGTGTTCCCGTCGACAAACTAGAGATCGGCGCGGCGCGGCGAATCGTTAGCAGAATCTCGGGGGGAAGTTGCCCGAAAGTGCAGAATTTTGGCTATTCTGACGTGGCTCCGCGTTAACTCTGATTCAGAATATAGCTGTGTGTGCCTCGCGCAGAGCCAGAATTCGCCGGGGAATCGTAGCCGCGCGGTGGATTCCGGCGCGTCGCGAAGCGGCACGCTCGCAGGAGTTCACGGGCAGAGAAGATCGCGCCCGGGGGCGATTAGCTTCCCGGTTGAGTTGTGGACCCGCGAATCCGCTGTTGGTCCGGACCGGAGTTCGGTTCCGTGCGACGGCGCCGCCGCCGCACGGTGTCGTGCGCGAAGTGGGCCCGATCGTGGCGAGTGATCTCGCCTAGTAGAAGCCCATCCCGACGACGATCTTGACGTCCGGGATGTCGCCGACTCCGAAGCGGATCTCTCCGTGCGCGGAGTTCAGGTCCCCGAGGGAGCGCTCGGCGCCCACGTACAGATTCAGACCGATCCCGGTGTCGTCGCCGCCTCCGTCCACCGAGTAGTAGCCGAGACCGAGACCGGCGCCGACGTACGGATAGGCCGGAAGATCGGGCGTGCGGAGCGAGTACTGGAAGTCACCGTTCACCACGATCGAGAACAGGCTGTTCCCGATCCCGAGATCCGCGCTCGGGCGGAACGTGAGGCTCGGCGCGACCTCACCGAAGTCGCCGTAGAAGCCGGCCACGAACTGGTCGGGCGTCAGGGAGAAACCGACGCGCGCACCGTAGCGCGCGAGCTCGAGACGACTCTCGGCCCGGGCGGAGCCGGGAGCGAGACCGACGAGGAGTCCGAGGGCTGCGAGCGCAATCGCAGACGTACGCATGGAGGCCATTCTCTTTCCGCTGCCAGGGGGTGGTGATTCTCCCGTCCGCGCGGACCCGGAACTACTCCGGCGCCTCGTTCGGATCGGGGAGCTTCGGCTCCGGAAGAGCGTCCGGGAGCTCCGGCGCGTCCGGAACTTCGATGTCCGGAAGATCGGAAGGCGGCGCGACGGTGCCGGCCGCGCGGGCGGCACCGGCTCCGAAGTCGTACGACTCCGGCGGGGCGCCGTCTCCGATCCGCTTGTACACGACACGACGGTTCTTCTCGCGGCCCTCGGCGGTGTCGTCGCTCGCGACCGGATCCGACTCGCCGTATCCCTTCGCGGTGAGATTGTTCGCGCCGATGCCCGGGAAGTTCTCGAGCAGGTAGATCCGGATCTTGTCGGCCTGTCGCTGCGTGAGCTGACGGTTCGACTCCGGCGTGCCGATGCCGTCGCTGTACACGCCGATCTCGATCGCGGCCGGCCGCTCCTCGTCTCCGGTCCAGTGTTCGATCAGCTGCGCCGCGCGATTGATGTAGTGGTACGACAGCGGTTCGATCTCGGACGTGCCGAGCTCGAAACGGACGTTGCTGACGGCGATCGTCTCGCCCTCGAGCAGTCGCCTCTCGACCTCGTCCTTCGCGCAGCCCTCTTCGTCCACCGCGATGCCGACCGGCGTGTCCGGGCACTTGTCGAGTCCGTCGAAGATGCCGTCGCCATCGGAGTCACGATGACGGCCCTGCGCGTCCACGGTGGCTCCCGGCGGCGTCGTGTCGTCGAGATCGAGTCCGTCGAGGACTCCGTCGCCGTCGGTGTCGTTCGGACAGCCGGTGAGCTCGTCGACGGTCGCGCCGATCGGAGTGTCGGGACACTGGTCGAGACCGTCGAACACGCCGTCCTGGTCGGAGTCGATGCCGCAACCGAACTCGTCGACCACCACGCCGATCGCCGTCGCGGGGCACTTGTCGAAGCGGGTGGCGATGCCGTCGCCGTCGCCGTCGCGCCAGGCCCAGCCGTAGGGAATGGTCACGCTCGCGTTGATCCCGATGTTGTGCAACCAGCGGAGACCGCGCGCGGCGTCCGGCGAGTACGGCTCCTGCCCGACCACGCCGTCCACGCCGCCGTCGGGAAATCCGTCGGGGCAGATCTCGCCGGTAGGATCGCAGAAGACCCCACCCTCGCGATCGAAGAGGTCGGTCTGGATCGCGGCGAGCCAGGCGCCCGGATTCTCGCGCGGCAGATTGGACTTCTCGAAGATCACGTCGCGCAGCTCGAGCCGGAAGTACATCCCCGAGGGCTTGTTGTACTTGATGCCGAAGCCGAGATCGAAGAACAGGTTCGAGAACGGGCCGGGCGGATTCTCCGTCTTGTTGGAGACGTCGTCGATGAAGCCGCCGCCGCCGAGGAGGAAAGGACGGAGGCGCCCCTCGGAGAGGTGGAGCACGATGTCGCCGCCGAGCGTGAGCAGATTGGACGACGTGCGCTCGACGCCTTCCACGCGATCGACGTTCGTGATGACCCAGCCCGTCCGGCGGCCGGACGTGTCGAACGTGGGCTGCGCATCGTAGCTGCGCACCATGCCCGTGCGCTGCTCCTGCTCCAGGCCGGTGGTGAACGACCCGTAGGCCTCCACACCCCAGCGCGGGGAGTTGTTCAGTCCGATGCGCAGGCCGATCGTCTTGCCGAGGCCTTCGTAGTTCGTGTTCCCGTCTGGCTGGAAGACCCCGACGACGGGGCTGATCTCCAGCAGGCGCTCGTGGACGTCTTCTCCCGCGGGGAGGTAGTCCTGAGCGGGAGACGCGGCCGGCGCGATCAGTGCCATCGCGAGCGCGAGCGTCCCAAGACGGGCGGAAGTCATTCTCGGCGCGTCTCCGCGGTTCGGACCGTTCGGCCCGCTGCGAGGGAAGCCCGCTCTACTGGCGGCGAGGGGCCTGGCACAGGGGGCGTAGGGCAGGCTTCCCGGAATATCCGGGAAGCGGAGTCGACAATTTGCACCACAAGTCGCGGGCTGTCAACGTGATCGGCGTTCTCGACGGGTGCGTTTCCGGGGCGCGGAACGGCCTTCCGGGGCTCCCCGGGGCGGCCTTGGGCCGGCGCGGGCCGGCGCGAAGTTCCGGGGAGACGGCGGGGGCCGGGCGGGAGTCGACGGACGGAACCCGGGGCGGGGCGAGCGGACCGCGAGGACGGGAATGTCGCGACCGACGGGAGCCGGTACGGGATGGGAAACCGCGCCGGCCGGTCACTCCCGGCGTCAGTCGCGCCGGTTGCCGTCCATTTCGGCGTCGCGCTCGGCGACCGCGCGATCGTACTCCGTGAGGATGACGCTTTCGATGTACTCCCGCGCGCCGCGATTGATCGGGTGCGCGATGTCCTGGAACGTGCCGTCGCGCTTGCGGCGCGCGGGCATCGCGACGAAGCGGCCCTCCGCACCCTGGATGACCTTCAGGCCACGGATGACGAACTCGTCATCGAACGTGACGGAGACGAACGCCTTGAGCACGTCCTCGTCCTGGAGGTTCACTCGTACTTCCGTGATTTCCATGAGTTCCCCGGGGCAAAACGAACTCGTCAACCGAGCTCGGAGACCGGGGCGCAGTATCGACGATCCAGTAACTCGTTGCAACGTCGGACGCATGGGATTCGGGATCGGATCGGAAAATCCCTACCGGCGAATCGGCCGGCGAATCGGCCTGTGAATCGGCGTGCGAATCACGCGCGGACGACACGCTCCGTTGCGCGCGCGACGGCGTCGCCGCACTCCGCACACGTGACGCCCTTGCCGTCGCCGGCGAGATCGTACGTGACGAAGCGACCTTCCTTGAGCACGGCGGCGACCGCTTCCTCGATGTCCGTGGCCGCGCCGACCAAACGTTCGTCTTCGTGCTTGCGGCCCAGCCAGTCCAGCAGCATGCGGAGCGCGAGGATCGTCGCGATGGGATTGGCCTTGTTCTGGCCCGCATACTTCGGCGCGCTCCCGTGGATCGGCTCGAACATGCCGTGCTTGTCCCCGATGTTGCCGCCGGCGGCGACGCCCATGCCACCCTGCGTCGAGCTGCCGAGGTCGGAGATGACGTCGCCCACGAGATTCGGTGCGACGACCACGTCGAACCACTCGGGGTTGCGCACCTGCCACATGCAGAACGCGTCGAAGTACGCGGTGTCGCGCGCGACGTCCGGGTACTCCGACTCGCCGACAGCGTGGAAGATGTCGCGGAAATAACGGTGCGCCCCGATGATGTTCGACTTCTCCACGCAGGTCACGCGCGGTTCGCGCTCCTGCCCGGATCGCGCGCGCTCGGCCGCGCGTCGCCGCGCGAGCTCGAATGCATATCGCACGATGCGGCGGGTTCGCGATTCCGTGATGCGGATCGGCGTCTCGCGACCCGGGCCACCGTCCATCGGCGCCACTTCGCGCGTCTCGCCGGTGTACGCGTCTTCCGTGTTCTCGCGGATGACGACGTAGTCGACCTTGTCGGGATCCCAGACCTGAGCCAGTCGACCGTGCACCTTGTGCTGCACGCCCGGGTAGAGCTTCACGGGGCGGACGTTCGCGTAGAGATCGAGTCGGTTGCGATTCCCGATCACCTGGGCGTAACCCGCGAGCTGCGGAGTCGGATACGGCTTGCCGGGCTCGGTGAACACCGGCTTCCCGTCGACTTCGTGGCCGACGGCGCCGAGCAGGATCGCATCGGCGTGGCGGCACTTCTCGAAGCTCCCCTCCGGCCACTCCACGCCGTGCTCGGAGTAGTAGTGGCCGCCGCACTCGATCTCCTCGAGGTCGAACTGCACTCCCGTGCCTTCGCGGACGACCTCCAGCACCTTCAGGGCCTCCACGACGACCTCGATGCCGATGCCGTCGCCCGGGAGGACGACGATCGAGTAACGGTCCTTCATGCGCTTCTCCTCGGGCGGTTCCCGGCGGGGTTGTCTCTCGGCCAAAGGGGCTATCCGGAAGCCAGACCGGATGCCAACCCCTTCAACTTTCCTTTTTCCAACCACTTGGGGATAAGGGGCCGAATCGACCGACGAGCCGATTCTCACAACTCACCAAAAATCAATTGCTTCGGGCGGGAGCTTCATTGCCCGCGGGTTTTCCACTTGTCCACAAAACGCACCGGGGGTTGCGGAAAACCCACCGCCCGACCGTTCGTTCGGGCGACGGCGGGGCGGCGCGCGGCGCCGGCCCCGTCGAGCCCGAGAGAAGCGTCCGGCTAGGAGCCGATCTGGCAGTGGCCCTCGAAGCGGACGCCGTCTTCCATGACCATGTTCTTCGCGCGGATCTCGGCGTCCACCCGGCCGCCGGACTGCAGCTCGACCTTGTCCGTCGCGTGGATCTTGCCCTGGAAGCGGCCGTTCACGATCGCGCGCCGCACCTTGGCCTGCGCCTCGACCTCGCCCGACTTCGCCACGACGAGCCCGTCCGACGCCTGAATCTCGCCGTTGACCTTTCCTTCGATCCGGAACGTCCCGTCGACGTTCGCGGTGCCTTCGAACGTGCAACCTTCCGCGAGCACGGTCGCGGCGCTGCCGCCGGCCGACGTCGACGCGGTGGGCGTGGAGACCGGCGTGTAGCTCGAGCTCGTGCTCGGGGTCTCACTCACGGGCTGCTGGGGATTCTGATCCGTGTCCGGGTTTCGCTTGTTGAACATGTCGTCCTCATGATTTCGAGAGCAAGTAAGCCGGATCCAGCGGCTGCTCCTCGAGGCGAACCTCGAAGTGCAGGTGCGGAGCGCTGGACCTTCCCGTGTTTCCCAACTGCGCCACGGTATCCCCGCGAGCCACGAGATCGCCGTCTGCCACCTTCAGCGAATCGTTGTGCCCGTAGAGAGTCGTGAAGCCGTTGCCGTGATCCAGGATCACGAGGTTTCCGTACGTCTCGTCCCAGCCCGCGAACCGCACCAGTCCCAGTGCGGCCGCACGAACGGGAGTTCCGGTCTCCTGCACGAGGTCCAGCCCCACGTGTCCTTCCGGCGTCGAGTCGAACGGGCGGGAAACCCACCCTTCGATCGGCGTCAGCGAAGGAATCTCCGCGAGCCGCGCGTCATCCTGCGCCCAATCGAGCTCGCCCGCATCCCCGAGCATCATCGGCGCATCCACGCTCGAGATCCCGGCCCATCGTCGGATCCGGGTTTCGAACTCGCGGAGACGCGAGAGCTCCGTCTGCAACTCCTCCACCCGTCCGACCTGTCGTCGGAGATCCTCGTTCTCCGTCCGGAGTGCCCGGACCTCGCGGGCGCGAGCCGAAAGGTCCGCGACCTGGAGCGAGAGAACGAGGAGCAGGATCAGGAGTGCCGCGACGCCGACGACCAAGCCGAGCAGCGCCGGGACGGGGAGCACGCGGGTCCAGCTTCGCGTGCTTCCGTGAGGAGCGACGATCACGGAAACCTTGCGGGCTCCGTCGAACATCGGTGCTCTCCTCGGGAAGCGAGCCCAAAAAAGCCGGGCCATGGTTACACCGGACCCAGGGGGTGTCAAGACGGGCACGGCTGCACGGCGCTGCGTCCCCTGCGGGCGACGTCGCGGACGTGGAGCTCGGACCTCGTCTCCCGGATCGGCGCCAGAAAACGTCGACTTGAGCCCAACGGCGGTCAGGATCGGTCAAAGGTTGCCGAATCAGATCCCGAAGCCGCCGCGGTTCCCGGCCAGGAAAAGGAGGTCCGTGAGGCGCTGGAGATCGTCGTAGGAGTAGAACTCGAACGAGACCCGACCCCGACCGCTTCGCTCGTGGAGCTGGGCGGGAGTGCCGAACATCCGTGTCAGCTTCTCCTCCAGCTCGCGCGCCTCGGGCGACTGCTCCCGCGCACGCGATTTCTTGCGCGGCCGTCCCGGCGCGGAGGTGGTCGCCGCCTGGCCGTTTCCTTGCGCGTGCTGCTCGGCCGCGGCGCGGTCCTCCGCCTCGCGCACCGAGAGCTCGCCGGCGAGGATCGCGTCCCGCAGACGGAGCATCGCCTCGCGGTCTCCGTCGCAGGCGAGGATGGAGCGGGCGTGGCCGGCGGTGAGGCGTCCGTGAGATACGTCGGCCAGGATCTCGGGCGGCAATTGCAACAACCGGATCGCGTTCGCGACGTGCGAGCGGCTGCGGCCGACGCGATCCGCGATCTCCGAGTGGCTCCACCCCGCTTCTTCCGCGAGGTCGCGGTAGGCGAGCGCTTCCTCCACGGGGTTCAGATCCGCGCGCACCAGGTTCTCCACGAGGGCCAGCGGGAGCAACTGCTCCTCGCGCGTGTCGCGGACGATGGCCGGGATGTGATCGAATCCCGCGAGCTTGGCCGCGCGCCAGCGACGCTCCCCCGCGACGATCTGGTACCGCCCGGGGGACGGCTGGCGCACGAGGATCGGCTGCAGAACGCCCTCCTCGCGGATGGACGTCGCGAGGGCGGCGAGGTCCTCGTCGCGGAAGTCGCGACGGGGCTGGTGGGGGTTCGGCTCGATGGTGTCGATCTCGAGGGACAGGATCATCTCGCCGACCTGCGGCGAGTAGGACGACGCGTCCGGAATCAGCGCTCCGAGCCCACGACCGAGACCACGCTTGTTCATCGGTGCCTCCATGCTTACCCCTGACTCGCCACGCTGCGGTTCGCGGTGCGATCGACGGGAGTCTCCTTCCCGAGGATCTCGCTCGCGAGGTTGAGATAACTTACGGCGCCCGGTGAGAGAATGTCATAAAGGATGACGGGCTTGCCGTGGCTCGGCGCTTCGCCGAGCCGCACGTTGCGGGGGACGACGGTTTCATAGACCTTCGACCCAAAATAACTACGGGCCTCGTCGGCCACTTGCTGCGAGAGATTCAGGCGGCGATCGAACATCGTGAGCAGCACGCCCTCGATCTCGAGCTCGGGATTCAGATTTCGCTGTACGAGACGGACCGTGTTGAGCAACTGGCTCAGACCCTCGAGCGCGTAGTACTCGCACTGGATCGGAATCAGCACCGAGTCCGCGGCGGTGAGTGCATTGAGAGTGAGCAGCCCGAGCGAGGGCGGACAGTCGATGAAGATGTAGTCGTAGTCCTCACGTGCTTCGAGCAACGCGTTGCGCAGGCGCTGCTCGCGGGCCATCACGCCGACCAGCTCGACCTCGGCACCCGTGAGTGCGGTGTTGGATGGCGCGATGTCGAGGAACGGAATGTCGGTCGGACGCACGACGTCGCGGAGCGCCTTCTGCTCGATCAGCACTTCGTACACGCCGGAAACGTCGGCGCGATCGAAGAGGCCGAGCCCGCTGCACGCGTTCGCCTGCGGGTCCATGTCGACCAGAAGCACGCGACGTTCCGACGCCGCGAGACTCGCCGCGAGATTGACGGCTGTCGTCGTCTTGCCGACACCGCCCTTCTGGTTCGTGATTGCAATGACGCGACCGGATCTCGCGTCTCCGGTGGGGATTCCCGCTGAGCTCATCACACTTCCTCGCCTTCTGCTTCCCGTCCGTTCGAACTCCGCGGCTGGCGAACGATGGACGCGAGGAACATACCCCATCTTCGTGAACTTGGGAGCCCCTCGCGTCGCGAAACGCGCGGTGGGGTGCTGTGGACAAGTGATTGTGGAATTGTGGATATCGGAGAAGCCACATGACGCGCCGGCCGCGGCGCTCCTCGCGAGGCTGCCCGGCGACCAGGGGAACGGTTCGGAAGCGTCGGAGCGGGAGAACGAGAGCGCGTGGATCGGGGGGAACCGTGCGGCGCGGCGACGGGCGTGGAGAGCCGCCGGTTGTTGACCGAGTGCATCGGAGCACCTCGGGGCCGGCCCCGGAAACGCCCGGAGTGACCGAGAAGTGGCGACGTCTGGGCGGGGCTGGCGGGGTGGCCGATACGAGAGAGGCGATGGCGACGCGTCTCGCGAGGTCTCCCCGGAGTGTTTCACGTGAAACACGGGGTCCCCGGCGAGGGTGTCTCTGTCGGTACTGGACCGACGAGGTGTTTCACGTGAAACATCCCGTCCACCCGGAGGGGACGCCCTCAGCACGGTTCGGGAGCATCTGCGTCGCGTCGAGGTGTTTCACGTGAAACAGGGGCGGAGCCGCTTCCTCCGTCGGGGTAGCCCCCCGGGAAGGACTGGGGGGTGTTTCACGTGAAACACCCCTGGTCCGACCTGACAGCTCGGCGCGACGGACCCGCGACCGGCGACGTGTCGAACTGGAGGAACTGACCTGTGGGGCCCGCCCGAAGGAGCATTGGGCGCACCAGTTGGTGCCCGGGTTGTTTCACGTGAAACACCGGGTGGAAGGCACCCCCTGTTTCACGTGAAACACCTCGCTCTGCTTCGTGGGGTGTTTCACGTGAAACACTCCGGCGCAGAGCTGGTGCGGTGGGGAGCCTGGTCGCGCGGGGGAGGGGGACCTAACCCGAGAGTTTCCGGAGTGCGGTCACCGGGGATCGGCCGGGAGCCCCGAAGTCGAACTCGCCGGTCCCCGGGGGACAGAACACCCAGACCTCCGCGTCCGGGCACCACTCCCGGCGGGCCCGGTCGAGGCGAGCGTCCTCTCCGACGGCGCGAGAGACCCAGAGCTCGAACGGAGCTCGCTCGCGAAGGGAGGGCGGGGGATCTTCGATGCGCCCCCAGTGGGCCACGGCCCCACCCAGACCGAGGGTCTCGATCGCTTCCCGCACGAAGTCCACCTTCTTCCGGGTCGCGTCCACGAGGTCGACGCGGGTTTCCGGACGCAAGATCTTGAGGGGGATTCCCGGGAGGCCGCCACCGGTGCCCACATCCAGCACCCGGACCGGCGTGCCGGGGCGGACGAGCCGGAGGACGGCGAGGCATGGCAGGAGCTGACCCTCAACGAAACGGTCCGCCGAACGTCGGGACACGAGGTTCACGGCCTGGTTTCGCTCACGGACCAGGTCGGCATAACGCTCCAGACGATCCACCCACCCGGCGGGTGCGCCCCCGAGGTCCTCGACCGTGGGGCCGAGGATATCGAGGATCGACTCGCTCACGGACGGCGCCGACGGAGCTCGACGAGGAGGACCCCGACGTCGGCCGGGGAGACGCCCGCGATCCGCGACGCCTGTCCGACGGTGCCGGGGCGAATCCGCGCGAGCTTCTCCCGCCCTTCCGAGGAGATCCCGATCATGGTCGAGAAGTCGACGCCCTCGGGGATGACGAAGGTCTCGAGGCCCCGCGTCCGGTCGATCCGCTGGCGCTCGCGGTCCAGATAACCCCGGTACTTCGCGCGGATCTCCGCCTTCTCCCGAAGCTCGCCGTCGAACTCGTGCAGGAACGGGTGGTCCTCGAGGATGTCGGACAGCCGACTTTCCGGGCGGGCCAGCCAGGTCTGCAGGGAAGCGCCGTCTCGCCGAAGCCGCCCCAGGTGACTCCAGAGTGCCTCGGTTTGCGCGACCCGGGACTCGAGTCGATCGAGGTCCGTCGGGGAGAGGAGTCCGAGGGCCCGCGCGTGATCGATCATCCGCTCGTCCGCGTTGTCCTGTCGGAGGTGGAGGCGGTGCTCGGCCCGCGACGTGAACATGCGGTA
>JAGQIB010000126.1 GCA_020431545.1 Gemmatimonadota bacterium | reverse complement strand
AGCAGGATCACCACGTCGCGGCCGTACTCCACCAGACGTTTCGCCTTCTCGCTGACCATGTCCGCGACCTGCACGTGACGCGTGGCCGGCTCGTCGAACGTGGAGCTGATCACTTCCGCGTCCACACTGCGCTGCATGTCCGTGACTTCTTCCGGACGTTCGTCGATCAGGAGGATGATCAGCACGATCTCCGGATGATTCGACGTGATCGCGTTCGCGATCTTCTGCAGCAGCACGGTCTTTCCGGTCCGCGGCGGCGCGACGATCAATCCGCGCTGGCCTTTTCCGATCGGTGCGAGCAGATCCATGATCCGGGTGGAGATGTCCTCCGGATCGTGTTCGAGCCGGATGCGCTCCTCGGGGTAGAGCGGCGTGAGGTTGTCGAACAGCGTGCGCTTGCGGGCCGTCTCCGGATTCTCGAAGTTGATCGCCTCGACCTTGAGCAGCGCGAAATAGCGTTCGCTCTCCTTCGGCGCGCGCACCTGGCCGGAGATCGTGTCGCCGGTCATGAGGTCGAAGCGCTTGATCTGCGACGGCGACACGTAGATGTCGTCCGGGCCCGGCAGGTAGCTGTAGTCCGGCGAGCGGAGGAACCCGTACCCCTCGGGCAGGATCTCGAGCACGCCCTCCGCGAAGATGAGCCCGGAACGTTCGGTCTGCGCCTCGAGGATCTTGAAGATCAACTCTTGCTTGCGCAGACCGGACGTGGCGGCGACCTGCAACTCGCTCGCGACCTGCACGAGGTCCGCCATGGTCCGGTGCTTCATGTCCACGAGGTTGAGTCGGGGCTCCGCGCCCATCTTCGCGGGCGGGGCGACCTTCTCTTCCGCTTCGACGACCTCGACGGCGGCAGCGTCCGCCTCGGCACGACGGGATCCGCTGGACTTGGATTTCGCCGTGGTCGACGCGCGGGAAGACCGACTCTTCGTCGCGGTTTTCTCTCGCGGCATACGAGACCTCTCTTCAGACGACGGGGGCGAGCGCGAACCGCTCGGAAGGATCTACAGGGGACATCGCGGGGACGGGCCAGCAGGCCCCAAACCGGAATTCGACGGCGCTTTCGACGGAATGGATACTCGACAGGAGAGCCGCGGGGAAAGCCGGCGTGGTCGCCCGTACCGGACGAACGACCTTCGGATCGTACGCACGGCCCCGCGGCGTGTCAACGTTCCCGGAGGGGGTCCGTCCGGTCCGGGGGGCCGTCCGGCCCCCGGGAGGGGCCGCCGAGCCGTTCCCGGACCCGGCGCCCGGCCGCCTCGATGGGGTGCGCCGCCTCCCGCTCCCGCAGGGTCTTCAGGTCGGGGCCGCCGGCGGCCGCCTGGGCCGCCCACTCCCGGGCGAATCGCCCGTCCCGGACCTCGGCCAGGATCCCGGCCAGACGATCCCGCACCTCCGGCGGGACGAGACGCGGACCGCGGGTCAGTCCTCCGTACTGGGCCGTTCCCGAGGTGCGGGCGCGCATGCCGGCGATCCCCTCGGCGTAGATCAGGTCGAGGATCTGCTTCATCTCCTGCACGCACGAGTAGTAGGCGATCTCCTCCGCGATGCCGTCCTCCACGAGCGTCTCGAACGCGGCCCGGATCAGCTCCACGACGCCGCCGGTCAACACCGCCTGCTCCGCGAAGAGATCGCTCACGACTTCCTCGTCGAGCGTCGTCTCGAGCACCCCGGCTCGCGTCAGCCCGATCGCCGCCGCGTACGCGAGCGACGTTTCCAGGCACTTTCCGGTGTGGTCCCAGACCACCGCCGCGAGCCCGGCAAGACCCTGCCCCGCCACGTACCGCTCGCGCAGCAACGCGCCCGGGCCGAGCGGGCCCACCAGCGCGACGTCGAGGCGATCCGGCAGATCGGGAGCCACGTCACCTCGCAGCGCGAACCCGTGGGCGAACACGAGCAACGCTCCCGGCGACGCGAAGGGGAGAACGGTCCGCGTGAGAACGTCGCCGGCCACCTCGTCCGGCACGAGCACCGCGATCGCCCGGCAGGAGCGGAGATCGCTCGGACCCGCGGGCGAGAAGCCGTCGGCGCGGGCCGCGTTCTCCGAGGGCCCCGCCCGAACGACCACGCGAACGTCGCAACCGGAGTCCCGCAGGCAGAGCGCCTGCGCGCGACCCTGGTTGCCGTAACCGACGACGCCGACCGGCGTCCCCGTGAGGAGACTCCGATCGGCGTCGGCTTCGCGGAAGACGCGGCGAGCGACTACGGCGCCTCTCCTTCGGCCGAGTTCTTCTCGAGGTCGAGCGCCATCTGGATCTCCTTCATGGCCGCCGGGCGGTCGCCCTTGCCGGTGTAGGCGTCGGCGAGGAGGCGGTGGTAGTCCGCGTTCCCCTCGCTCTCCGCGACCAGCTTCTGAGCGGTGGAGATCGCGACGTCCCAGCGTTCGAGCTTCTGCTCGCAGAGCGACTTGTTGTACATGGCATCGGCCCAGAGCGAATCGTCGGGGTCGCCCAGCAGCTCCGCCGTCTTCCCGAACGCCTCGGCCGCCGCTTCGTAGTTCGGCGCCTCGAAGAACGACACTCCGATGTTGTAGAGCTTGTTCAGGTTCGTCGGGTCGATGTCGTACGCCTTCTCGATGTACTGGAACGCACTCTCGCGGTTGCCCTTCGCGAGCTCCAGGTCCGCGAGCTGGAGCATCGCGGCATCGTTCGACGGCTTCGCCTCGAGCACGCGCGTGAGGACGTCCTGCAGCTCCGTCTCGAGCTCCTGCACCTTCGTGGAATCGGCCGGATCCTCACGCAGCTTCGACACCTTGCTGGAGAGCGCGACGGAGAGGTACTCGTACGCCGTCGGGTCGTCGGGATTGAGCTCCACCGCGCGACGGAAGGACTCGATGGCCGCGTCGGTGTCGCCGAGCTTGTTCTGCGTGAAGCCGTAGTTGAGGAGGCCGCCCGCCTTCGTCGGATAGATCTCGACGGCCCGCTCGAACTCGGTGTTCGCGGTGAGCAGGTCGTCCTCGTTCAGCGCCTTCACGCCCGCGTTGAAGTGCCTCGCGTAGAACCGCTGCACTCGCTCCTCGGCCCACTGCGCGTGCTTGCGCATCTTCTTGTTGCGGGTGTCCTTGCGCTCGATGAGCCAGTTGAACGACTCCCACGCTTCCTCGTAGTTCCCCGTTTCCGCGAGGCACCACGCGCCGTAGTAGCGGGCCTCCGGATTGTCCGGCTCGTCTTCGATGCACTGCCGGCAGTAGTTCAGGCCGCCTTCGAAGTCCTGCGAGACCTTCGTGTAGTACTTGCAGTTCGACAGGGCGCTCTGCGCCGACGCCGATCCCGCGAGGAGGAGGATGGTGAACAGGGCGGCCGACAGGCCGAAAATGGGACGACGCATGTGTCTCCTCCTCGTGGGTTCCACCGGCGTCTTCGTCTCCGCCGTGTTCGCGGAAGGCCGGTTTCGAGGCTCGATTGGGGGTTCGTCCCGGTGCCGCTCCGGAAATCCGGGAGCCGAATCGGGGAACCTTAGCCACCGGTCGGAGGGAGCGTCAAGGTGGCGGTCCGGCGCTGATCTACGAGGGTTCCAACCCCGGGCGGCTCCGTGCGTTCCGCGGCCGGGTCCCCGACTCGGGCGGCGGGTCTCCTCCGCCACCGTCCCGGGCACCTCGCTTCGATCCCTTGGACCCTTTCGGGCGCGGGAAGTCACCGCAAGAGCGCCAACCGCCGCCGCTCACCGCCCGAACCGCGGGAGGACGGCGGATCTCGCCTTGTTCCGGGCGAAGCGGGTCGGCTAGGCTGTCCGTCTCCCGTGATCCCGAACGACTCGGAGCAACCATGATCGAGATTCTCCTGTTCCACCACGCCCAGGGTCAGACCCCCGGCTTCCACGAGTTCGCCGACGCGCTCCGGGACGCCGGATACGTCGTGCACGCGCCGGATCTCTACGAGGGACGGGTGTTCGACGACTTCGGAGAAGGGCTCGCGTACGCCGAGTCCACGGGCTTCCAGAAGATCCTGGAGCGCGGCGCCCGGGCGGCGGAGAACCTGCCGAACGAGATGATCTACGCGGGCTTCTCGCTCGGCGTGCTGCCGGCGCAGATGCTCGCGCAGACCCGCCCCGGAGCGCTCGGGGCGCTGTTCTTCTACTCGTGCGTTCCGCCCACGGAGTTCTCGGACGCCTGGCCCGCCGACGTTCCGGTCCAGATCCACGGCATGGACGCGGATCCGATCTTCGTGGGCGAGGGCGACATCGAGGCCGCCCGCGCGATCGTGGAGTCTTCGGATCGGGCGGAGCTGTTCCTCTATCCGGGCGATCAGCACTACTTCGCGGACTCGAGTCTGCCGTCCTACGACGCGGGCGCGACGGCCCTGCTGACGAAGCGCGTGCTCGAATTCCTGCGCCGGATCGACGCCGCCCACGGCGACTGAGTCCGTGCCCGCCGCCGGGTCGATGCCGCCGGCCGCGGGTGTCACGACGATCAGCGCAGTCGCGTGACCGGCAAGGTGGCGACGCCGGCCTCCGTCTCGAGCCGGGCGTAATAGACGCCGGCCGGCAGCGTCCGACCGTCGATCGGGACACGGTGCGGGCCGGCGGGGTGCCGCCCCTCCAGGACGTCGAGCACCTTCCGGCCGGAGACGTCGAACAGGCGCAGTTTCACGGCGGACGCGCGAGTCAGGGAGAACACGAGCGTCGTCCCGTCGCGGAAGGGATTCGGTCCCGCGGCTTCCAGCCGGAGCGAGGGACCGGCGGCGACCGGGAGCGGCGTCGCGGTCGCGGCGGCGGCGACGGGACGCACCCAGATCCCACGACCGTAGGTACCCGCCACGAGATGGAACGCACCCGTCTCGGCGAGACGATCCACGTACGTCAGCTCCGTGATGACGACCGCCTCCGGAAGTCCGTCGTGCCAGCGGGCCCAGGTGCCGCCTCCGTCCGTCGTGGCGAACATCCCCATCTCGGTGCCGAGAAACAGTCGCTGATCGTCCGTGGGGTGGGCGACGAGATCCGCGAGCGGCACGTCCGGCAGGTTGCCCGTGACGTTCGTCCACTGCTGTCCGCGATCCGTCGTGCGGAAGATCTTCTGTCCGGGGTTCCCGATACCGTTCATCAGCGCGAACGCGACGTCCGGATCGCGCGGATGGGTCGGGACCTTGCGCACCGCGAACCCGCTCGGCAGGCCCGACGAACGCTCCTCGAACGCGGTGCCGTTCCACACGCGGAGTCGCTCGCCGTCCGCCGCCGAATCGAGGCAGGCGTAGACCGTGCCGTCGTTTCCGCCCGTGCGCGAGACGGTGAGCTCCGACACGAAGTGCGGAAATGCCGTCGCCGTGTTGTTCATGCCGAACCAGAATCCGGTGGTGGTGCGGTACACGTAGCCGTCGCCGTACGAGTACCACGTCGGCGGATCTTTGCGGTCGTTGCGCACGCGGATCCACCACTGACTGCCGACGCCGATCCCGCCGTCGACGTGATTCCAGTTCACACCGCCGTCCGTGGTGCGCAACCGGCGAAACGTCCAGATCCCGCCGTAGAGGCCGGCCGTGGAGTAGATCACGTTCGGATCCGTGGGATGAACGGAGAAACCCCCGCCGTCGCCCCCGTGTCCGAACCGCCAGCTCGCGCCGCCGTCGGTCGTGAGCGAGATGCCGTTGTCCTGCGAGCCGCCACCGAGCACGAACGGTTCCGCCGACGGCGACGCGCCTACCAGCACGAACTGCGTGATCGGCAGCGTGTTGTCCGCGGCGCTCCAGGTGAGTCCCGCGTCGGTGGAATGGGAGAAGCCGCCGTCGTGTCCGACCCAGACCTGCGTTCCGTCGGCGGACCACTCGCACGCGTGGAAGTCCGCGTGCAGCGCGGGATCGTTCGCTCCCGTCCAGGTGGCGCCGCCGTCCGTCGAGCGGAGCAGCTCGCCCCCGCCGGCGAGGACGAGATCGGGATCGGTGGGCGAGACGGCGATCGTGTTGTTGTACCAGCCCTGACCCCACAGGAACTCGTGCGGCGAAACGTCGGTCCAGGTCACGCCGCCGTCCGTGGTGCGGTACACGCCGCGCAGGCTGCTCGCCGAGTTCGCCCAGGTGACGTACAGGCGATCGGGATCGGACGCGCAGATCGTGATCGCGCCCCGCCCGAGATCCGTTTGCGGCAGGTCGGGGCTCGGCAGCTCGTTCCAGATCGTCC
>JAGQIB010000125.1 GCA_020431545.1 Gemmatimonadota bacterium | reverse complement strand
TCCATGTAGCCGGGAATCGCCCGCCGGAACTTCTCCACGAAGAACGGACGCTCCGGACGGGGACCGATCAGGGTCATGTCCCCGCGGAGAACGTTGAGCAGCTGCGGAAGTTCGTCCAGCCGGGTGCGCCGCAGGAACTTGCCGAGCGGCGTGACGCGCGAATCGTTCTGGCTCGCCCAGGTGGGACCGAGTCGCGCCTCCGCATCCTCGACCATCGTGCGGAACTTGTAGATGCGGAACAGTCGACCGGCACTCGCGATCGTGCGCCGATCCGCGCGGCGACGGTCGTGGGCGAGAACTCCGCCGGCCCGCTGACGTCGGTCGTACTCGGCCGAGCGACGATTGATGCCCACGCGGGTCTGTTGATAGAGCACGGGACCGGGCGACGTCAGACGAACCGCGAGTGCGATCACGAGCAACGCGGGCGCCAGGACGACGATCGCCGCGCTGCAAATCGCGACATCGGCGGCGCGCCGCAACAGCGACGGCGGCCGCGGAGTCGGGATCGCGGTGCGAAGGGGATGAGTGGCTTCCGCCACGGCGGCGGGCGCCGGGACGTCTTTGTCCCAGCCCCGTGGGACGGCTTGCTCGCGCACGGTGCACTTCCTCTCGGTCCGGATCGATCCTGCAACTGCTGCCGGCACGCGGATCGAACGCCAAAGAGCGTATCAGGTTCCCGAGGCCATTGTCAAAGGAAGCGCAAAACGCGCGCCGACGCCAAAGTCGACCAACGGGTCCGAAATCGATTCCGGCGCGAAGTCGGGGGTCAGGGCGCGCTGGCGATCGTCAGACGGGTCGTGGCGGCCGTCTCGAGCGCCGTGTTGCCGACGTCGTCCAGCAGGGCGCCCCGGACGAGGCCGTTGGCCAGCGCGATCCCGGCCGGCACGGTCCAGTCGCGCTCGAATACCCCGTCCCCCGCCACGACGTCCCCGAAGGCGCCGTCGTCGAACAGCGGGATGTTGTCGACCACGACCGTCTCCCCCGCCACGAGGTCCACGGTGGCGGCCCCGCCGCGGGCGTCCGCCACGAGCGTGAAGTGCACCACGGAACCGGCCCCGAGCGTGGAGCCCCCCGAGTCCTCGGTCACGTCCAGGATCACCGCCCGCGTGTCGAGAATGATCTCGTCGGAGACGAGCTCGGACTGGACACCGCCCGCGGCGAAGAAGCGCGCGTACACGGTCTTCACGCCGTCGCCCGCGGAGAGCGAGAACAGCGTCGCGCCGGTGCCGAGGAGACGGGTGGTCCCGTTGACCAGATCGGCGTCTTCCGACAACCGGAACGCCACGGTGCCCACGGGCGCCACGAGATCCACGTTGATGTTGCCGGAGCCGGGGATGATCGACGAACCGGAGGTCTTCGCCACGCCGCCTTCCAGCGTGATGCCGTAGACGCCGGGGCTCCCCGAGATCGCCTGCGAGCGGTTTCCCTCGACGTCGTTCAAGACGGCCGCGATCTCGTACGTATACAGCGCGGACCGCGCGACGTCGGAGTCGACGTACTCGGTGTCGGACGTGTCGGCGACCAGCAGGAAGTCGCCCACGTCGACCGCGCGGTAGATCCGGTAGCTGTCCACCCCGCCCGACCCGTCGATCGACCAGCGGAGCGTCGTCGTCGCGGACGCGAGCTCGAGCACCACGTCGCTCGGCGTGGGCGGTTGCGACCCCACGAAAGTCGTCGGCGCCTCGGGGGTACGCCCGCAAGCGCCCAGCCCGAGGATAATGCATGCCCACCCTGCTGCCAGAGTCCGTCGCATCAGAACCTCAGATTCGCGGCGAAGCTGCCGTCGCCGGGATCCACCGAGAAACCGAAACCGGAACGTCGCGGACTCCGCTCGCCCCAGGGAGATCCGAACGAGAAGGCCGCGTCGATCACGTTCAGCGCCCAGTAGCCGGCCGCCACCGTCACGGCGAACTTCCGCTCGCGCTTGCGATCGTCCACGGTGTCGAACAGCCGCAAGAGCTCCGCCTCGCGCTGCATCCGCTCCGCCACGGAACCCGCGCCGGCCCACCGGATGCGCTCGAGCTCGTAGTCGCTGACCGACTGGTTGTATCGATCCTGGGTGACGAACACCCAGCTCCCGAGCGCGATCCCGCCCGTCGCGAGCAGGAACGCCTTCGTCGACTGCCCGTTGTACTCCTGCCCGAGCCCCGGAAACAGGATCGAGCGCGTCACCGCGTCGAAGCGTTGGCGCGGGCGCATCTCCAGCGCGAGCGAGGCTTCATCCGCCTGCGACACGTCGAAGCCCGGGCCGAGAATCCAGCTGTCGATGAACGACAGGCCCCAGATGGCCGCACCACTCATCAGCGCGAGACTTCGGCGATCGGCGGCGGCGGTCTTTTTCTCCCGCGCGAGATCGATCAGCAACTGAGCGTCGTGCTGTTCGTTCCCATTTGCCGCGTCGTCGAACGATCGCTCGGCCGCGGTGAGGTCGCTGTCCGCGTCCCACAGTTCGGTCTGGGCCACGACGGCCGTTCCGAGCGCGCCCGCCGCGGTGAGCCCGAACAGCAGCCCCTTCACGCGCTTCTCCGCCAGGTACTGCGTGAGTCCCGGGTACAGCGCGGGCAGGAGGCTCCGACGCAACGGCCCGCGGCCGTAGGAGAGGATCCGGGTCCCCTGCTCGTCCACGCGGATCCGCACTCGCCCCATCTGCGTCTCGACGCCGGGGCCCGAAGCGCGCAGCCAGTAGTCTCCGTCGAGCGCTCCCGGAATGCGCAGCGGCGAGACGCCCTGGATCCGCTCGTGCCCGAGCAGCTCCAGACGGGCCCAGGGAAGGTCCGTTCGGAACTCGAGCGCGCTGCCTTCCGTGTAGAAGTTCTGGGCGCTGGCATTCCCGGTCAGTGCGAGAGCACCGAACAGCAGCCACCACCGGATCGTACGAGATCGCATTCGGAATCCTCGGGGCGGAAGCGGCCCAATCTCACCGGCCCGACCGGAAAGCGTCAAGCGGATTTGGCCCGTCTTCCCCCGTATGTCGACCGATCACTCGCTCGCCTTGAAGACCGCGCGGAGGCGGTCCAGCTGGGCCCTCGCGCGCTCCCGCAGGTCGGGGTCGGCGGCGCTCTCGGCGACGGTCCGGAGAACCCGCAAGCCCTGCTGCCGGAACTCGTCGAGGCGCTCCCGTCGCCGATCCGATTCCCAGGTTCGTGGGACGCGGATCTCGGGTGGAATCCCCGGATCCGCTTCCGCCGCCTTCACCACGAGTTGATCGCCGGCCTGCGGCCCCGCGCGGAGACGTGTGAGACGGCTCCGGTACACGCCCGCGGCCGGGAGCGCGTGCGCGGCGCCCGGCTCGCGCAGCGCGGCCTCGCGAAGCACGGGCAGCGCGTCCTCCCACTGGCCACGCGCGATGAACGCCTGCCCTTTCCAGTAGAGGGCTTCCGACTCCCGACCCTCGCGAACGCGTGCCCCGAGCGCCAGGAAGCCGTCGATCACCTCCAGACCGTCACGCGGTCTCCGCGTTTCCACGAGAAGCTCCCCGAGACGCACGCGCGCTTCGGCCGCAGCCGGGATCTCGTCGCCCTCGCGCAGGGCTTCGCGCCACCACGTCTCCGCGTCCGTATTCTGTCGGGCGTCGGCCGCGAGCATCCCGAGCGCGAGCAGCACCTCCGCGCGATCGTCTCCCGGCGCGGCGTCGCGCAGGACTTCCTCGAATCCCTCACGCGCCGCCTTCTGATCGTTCATGAGCGCGTTCGCTTCCGCCAGGCGACGTTTCACGCGCGAGACACCGGTCCGGTCCGCCCACAGCTCCGCGGTCCGCCGCAAGCGGTCGCGCACTTCGCGAACGATGGTCTCCGCCTCGCCGCGCGAGCGCAGCTCACGCGCGAGCAGCGCAACGTGGATCTCCAGATCGACGTCGAACGCCTCGACCCGGTCCACGGGCCCGATTCCCGTCGTGGGGCGACCGTCGCGACCCAGGTACGCGCGGTAGACGTCGAGGGCCCGATCCCCCTGCCCCAGCCGCTCCCACACCTTGCCCGCGCCGAGACTCGCCCGCGCGCGGACGTCCGGATCGAACCGGTAGATCCGACCGATGCGGTCGTACTCCCCCGCGATCTCCTCCGTCGCCTCCTTCGAGGCGCGCAGGTCCGTCGCGAGCAGGCCGGACTCCGCGGCGAGTCGCAGACGCGCGACCGTGTCCGGATCGCGGAGCTCGGCGATCCCGGGGGCGCCGGCCGCTCCGAACTCCTGCTCGATCTCGGCGTTTCGACGCGCGACGCGAGCGGAGAGCGAGTCGGCCGCCAGCCCCGCCGCACGCCACGAGGTCTCGTCGCGGCGCGCCCAGTAGCGCGCGCGCTCGGCGTCGAACCGGAGACTGCGTTCCGAGGAGCCGCATCCTCCGAGCACGACGGCGAGCGTCACGGCGAGAGCGAACGTCCGGCGCCTCATCCCTCGACCCCGAAGCGATGCAGGTAGAGACGCGTCGTCGCGGCCAGAAGGAACCACGTGCCGAGCCAGGCGCCGAGCAGACCGATCCCCGCCACCCAGAGGCCGAGCCCCGGGAACGTGCGCTCGAACAGTCCGAGCAGGAAGGCCGGGGGCACGCGCAGCGCCAGGGCAAAGAGGACTTCCACCAGGACGAACGCGGAGCTGAGTCCGAGGTAGCGCACCGCGAACTCCACGCTGCGGCGCCAGGCGCGCGCCGGGGAAAGACCGCCGAGCACCACGCTCGGCAGGGCGTAAGCAAAGAGCATTCGCGCCACGAGTCCCACTCCCAGGAACGCGAGCGCAAAGAGCTCACGGGCGAGCGCATCCACCGGAGACGTGGGCGAGCCCGCCGCCGCGTCCGCCGCGACGAGACCGAACGTGCCCGCCAGCGCCCCCGGCAACGTCGCGATCCACGCCGCCCCCAGGCCGCCGCGAGCGCGGCTCGAGTCGGCGGATTGCCCCAGGAACACGGCGGGCAGTCGGGGCAACACGTACACGAAGGTCGGAACGCCGAAGAGCCAGACCAGCAGCGGCATCGACCACCCCGCGATCCGCGGCAGAGCGGCGAGCGCCTCGGGATAGTGAAGGGCCGGCTCTCCCGCGAGCAGGTACCACGCCGGCACGAGTATCGTGTCCAGGGGCGGACGCGGAAACGTCGAGAGGGCCCAGAGCCAGATCGCCTCGATCGCGGCCAGCGGCAGCATCGCGAGCACGAACCGCGGACGCAGCGCGTGCCAGGCCTCGCTCCAGCACTGCGAGAACATCCCGACGTTCGTCTCGAGCTCGGTGCGCCCCGTCATCACGCGGCATCGTCCTCCGCGAAAGGCAGGATCTCACGGAGGCGCGGATCGAGGAGCCGGAACAGCGCGACGACACGGTGTCGCGCCGCCTCGACGTCGTCGGCCGCGATGGGCGTCGACAGGCGAACGATCGCCGCGTCCGTCGGGCGACGGGACAGCGCGGACCGGACGATGGCCGCCTTCAATCCGACTTCTCGCGGAGTCCTCCCCCACCGGGACTCGTACCAGTAGCACGCGAGCATGCGCGCGTCGTCCCGGCGCCTCAGCGTGAGCCAGCGGACCGGACTCCCGTCGATGTCCCCCACGTCCGCCGACTCCACCCGCCAGCCGGCGCCGGGGTAGCAGATCCGCGGCGAGTGCACCGTCGCGCCGAGTCGCTGCGTGCGGTGGTAGTCGACGAGGGTCCACACGGGAGCGTCTTCGTTCTCGTACGCACGCATCAGCAGCGCGTCCGTACGCAGCTCCGCCCGGACCCGATCCGACACCGGCACGTCCCGGCCCGAGAAATCCGCGAGCGTCCACGGAAGCTCCGTGAGCTCGACGACTTCCCGAGGCGGCATCCCGCCGGCCCGCAGCACGGCGCCGCCCCCCGCGCCGAGCGCGGTCAGGCCGAAGGCGATCGCGATCGCGCGGGTCGCTCCCACCGGGCGAGCCCTTTCCCCACGAACCAGAGCGTGGCCAAGGCGAACAGGAACGAAACGGCGCCGGCGGCCTCGTGAACCCAGCCGGTGGTCGCCGCCTCGCCGACCCGGGCGGCCGCGAGCGCCGTGGCCGAGACCCGAACCGCGTTGAGGAGCACCGCGATCGGGACCGCGGCGAGAAACAGGATAACCCGATTCGGAAATCGGCGGACGATCGTTCCGGTCAACGAACCGTCCGCGAGCAGGGCCGCCAGGGCCAGCAACGTCACGAGGGAACGCAGCCCGCTGCAGGCGGCGGCGACCTCCAGGGAAACGCCCGCGAGATGGATCACGTTGCCGTCCCGCTCGATCGAGGCGCCGGCGAGGACGAGCGTCCACTCGGCCACCCGCGACGCGAGGAGCTGAAGCGGCAGGGCGATCGTGTTCCAGACCAGCGTGGGCGGGGGGATCATGAACAGCAGGAAAGCCACGGGGAACGCCACGACGCGGGCCCGCCGCCACCCGTGCAGCAGCACCACGCAACCGAGCGCCCACGGCACGACGGACGAACGAAGCAGGAAGAACTCGGACGCCGCGGCGCCGAGCAGGTAGATCGCAACCGCGGCCGCAACGATCCAGGCTCCCGAGGCCGCCGGCCGTCGAGCCGTCGCCGCGAGGCGCTCCCGCCGCGCGAACACGAGGGCGACGGCGAGCGGCAGGACCGCCCACCCGTGGGAGTAGTTGCCGGAGCGATTCCAGTCGGAGACGAGCTCGGGGGCGAGCGGGCCGTACATCGCGAGGACCCCGAACCCGAGAACGAGGACGAGCGGATCGAACCAGGCGCCGCGGGACGAAGTCTCGGGGACGGACGCTCCGCTCACGCCGCGATCCCGGGGCCGTTCACCGGTTCTCTTGCGAGATCGGGCGCCGACTGCAGCGCAGCCGTCATCGTGTCGAACGGGAACTCGGACAGTACCCGTTCGAGGCGCCCCGCCGTCCCCGCGAGATTCGTGTAGTGCGTGATGCGGCCGAGACCGCGAACCCGCAAGCGGGGCTGGCCGGGGTCGATCTCCCACGGATGCAGGTAGAGCACCGCCGGCTGTCCGGCCGCGTTCATCCGTCGGAACGCCGTCTCGAGCACTCCCAGCGGCAACAGTCGCAGGTACCCGCCTCCCGCGGCTCCGACGTTGCGTCCGAACACGCGCAGCGTCGTGAGCGGAAACTCGTCGATCGTCCCGTGTCGCGTGTCGACCCGGCGCGGCACGCGCGAGAAATCCGGCACCCCGTAGCGCGGGTGGCGCACCGGGAACAGGCTCGAGTCGAACGTGAAACCGCGCTCGCGCAGCACCTCGAACGCCCAGGGCGTGCGCTGGTCCACGGAGAAGCTCGGAGCGCGGTATCCTCGAGGACGGACGCCACACGCGGACTCGAGAACCTGCACCGACCGCTCGAGATCCTCGGCGAACCGTTCGCGACCGAGCCGGTAGACGAGCTCGTGCCCGTAGCCGTGACTCGCGATCTCGTGCCCCGCGTCGCGGATCTCGCGCACGAGATGCGGAAAGCGCTCGGCGACCCAGCCGAGCACGAAGAACGTGCCGCGCGCGTCGTGCCGCGCGAAGAGCTCGAGCAGCCGTGTCGTGTTCGCTTCCACTCGCGACTCCAGGCGATCCCAGTCCGCCCGGTCCACGATGGAATCGAAGTTCGAGACCTGGAACCAGTCCTCGACGTCGACCGTGAGCGCGTTCCTCAACGACTTCCCCCCCGCCCGTGCTCCGCGACCGCCCGCTCCATCACCCGCTCGTAGTCGCGGGCCTTGCTGTCCCAAGAGTACTCCTCCGCGACCCGCGCGACCGCCCGCTCGGCCTGCCCGTCCGCCGCCACGGGATCCTCGACGAGCTCCGCGATCGCGCCGGCCCACTGGTCCGCCGTCTCCGCGACCTTCCAGGCGCCCGCCGGATCGCCGAGAGCCCGCACGGCCGCGGGAGAGCTCACCACGGGAACCCCGGCCGCCATCGCCTCCAGCACCTTGTTCTGGAGGCCCTGAGCGATCCGCAGCGGCACCACCGCGATCGACGAACGCCAAAGCTCCGGCGGAACGGAGGGCACGTCACCGACCACCTCCACGCCGGCCACCTCTCCCAGCGCCCTTACCGCCGGCCCCGGCTTGCGGCCGACGATCCGGAGGCGCGCCGCCGGCACGCGCGCGCGCACGGCCCCCCAGACGTCGCGCACGAACCACGCAATGCCCTCGGCGTTCGCGAAGTAGTCGAGCGCGCCCACGAACACGAGCTCGGGCGCGCGGGGACGCTCCGCGCTTCGTCGGAACGCCTCCGAGTCGACCCCGTTCTCCACCACATCGACCCGCCCGACGTCGGCGAAGTCACCGAGCATGTCGCGCTCGGCGGCCGAGATGATGACGACGCGATCCCAGTCGGTGCAGAGATGCCGCTCGTACTTCCGGAGCAGACGATGCTCGAGCGAGTACACGGCGCTCTTCGGGAACCCCGAACGCTCCGAGTACTGCTTCCACTTGAGGGAGTCCACGTCGACGAAATCGACGACCCGGGGACCGGAGAAGTCCTCGAGATAGCCCGCCATGGAGGAGCAGTACGCGAGGGCGACATCGAACGGAACTTCGGCGCGACGTCGCGCGACGCGTCGGACGAGATCCCCGGACCGGAACCAGCCCACGGAGAGAGGACGCCCCGTCGCGGCCGTCCATCCGCCCCGGACGACGCTTTCGAGCGCGCGCCGCGGGGCCCACGACGTCGAAGCGGCCCACCGCGCCACGGACTCCGCGTGCGCCGCGTCGGCCGGCTCGTCGAGCAGGAACGCCGCGTGGACCTCGTGACGCGAGGCGAGGCGCCGCATGAGATGGTGCGAGCGGATCTTGTCTCCCTTGTCGGGAGGATCCGGAACGCGCGGGGACAGAAACAGGATTCTCAACGTCGGCCGACCTCCCCCGAGGGACACGGAGTCTAGAAACGGTCCGACGTTCCGGTCAACGGGCGTCGAGCTTGCTCCGGAGCGTGTTCCGGCTGATGCCGAGCGCTCGCGAGGCCTGAACCTGGTTTCCGGCGTTCGCCTCGAGCGCGCCCTGCACGAGCGCGCGCTCCACGACGTCGACGCACTGGTGGTACACGCCGGTCGATCCGGGTTCGTCCTCGTGGGCGAGCAGGACCGCCGCCGTCTTGCGCGCCTCGTCCGCGAGGCGAGTGACGACGTCCGCCACGGTCGCCGCGACCCCGCTCCCCTCCCGCTGGTGCAGGAACGGGAAGTCCTCGACGTCGAGCGTGCCGGTGCGGTTCAGCACCACCGCGGTCTGGATCGCGTTCTCCAGCTCGCGGACGTTGCCGGTCCAGCTCTGCGCTTCGAGTAGCGCCTGCGCGCGCGGCGTGATGCCCCGGATCCCGATCTTCGTCGACGGTCGGTACTTGTGGATGAAGTGCTCCACGAGGAGTCCCACGTCGCCGGGACGCTTGCGGAGGGCGGGCAGGAAGATCGACACCACCTTGAGCCGGTAGAAGAGATCCACCCGGAACTCGCTGCGATCGATGCAGTCCACCAGGCTCTTGTTCGTGGCGGCGATGATCCGCGTGTCCGCGGTCAACGTCTGCTCGCCGCCGACGCGCTCGAACGTGTGCTCCTGGAGCACCCGGAGGATCTTCGCCTGGGTCGGCAGACTCATGTCGCCGATCTCGTCGAGGAAGATCGTCCCGCCGTGGCTGAGCTCGAACTTGCCCTTGCGGGAGTAGGTCGCGCCGGTGAACGCTCCCTTCTCGTGACCGAACAGCTCGCTCTCGAGCAGGGTTTCCGGGATCGCCGCGCAGTTCACCGCGAGGAAAGGCTTGCCGGCCCGGCGCGAGTTCTCGTGGATCGTCCGCGCCACGAGCTCCTTGCCCGTGCCGGATTCGCCCTGGATCAGCACGGCGGCGTCGGACTTCGCGATCCGGCCGATCATCTTGAAGATCTCGATCATCTCGGCGCTGCGCCCGATGATCGTGGTCGCGCCGTCCGGCGACGACACCGGTTCCTCGAGCGGGGTCGACCACTCCACGCCCCCGGAGAGGCGCAGGATGTCCCGCACGATCTCGAGCAGCGCGGAGGGATCGTCCGGCTTCGCCACGTAGTCGTACGCGCCGGCGTCCATGTAGCCGATCGCGCCGCGCGTGCTCCCGTTCCCGGTCAGCACCAGCACCGGTACGGGCCGCGAGCCCTCCCGGGCGAGGCGCAACAGGCGACGGTCGGACTCGTCCGGTTCGTCGCCCTCGGTGATCACGAGCGCCGGGACCTGTTCCATCATCGCGCGCACGGCCTCGTCGGCATCCCGCAGCGAGACGATCTCGCAGTCGAGTCCGCCGAGGACGCCGAGGGCGCGGTCCCGGTACTTCTGGTCACGCTCGACGAGCAGGATGCGATTCACTGGAGCCCTCCGGATCGAACTCTGCACATTTCGTCGTTCGATCTTCGAGCAGCTTCCGTGCCATCGCGAAGGTCGGCAAAGATGCCTCGCGCACCGCCCACCGTCGCCGAGAATCCCCCGAAGCCGGCGCGTGCAGAATGCCACCAGCGGGCATTTTGGGACGGGTCGCCGAGCAGAAACGACGACGGGCGAGGACCGAAGTCCCCGCCCGCCGCGAAACGAGAAGCGTCCCGGATCAGTTCAGGACGATCAGCTTCCGGGCCGGCACGAGATCGCGTCCCATGCGCAGGCGGTAGAAGTACACGCCGCTCGCCACCTGCTGGCCGCGGTCGTCCGTGCCGTCCCAGTGCTCCATCCGCGCTTCGCCGAACTGCAGCGGACCGGAGTACAGGTTCCGCACCAGGCGCCCGCCGACGTCGTACACGTCGAGCGAAACGCCGAGGGCACGACCTTCCCCGACGGGCGGCGCGCGGAACAGGATGTCGGTTCCGGCCTCGCGCGAGAACGGGTTCGGGAACGCGGGTTGCAGCGTCGTGGCCGCGATCCACGCTTCGGGATTGAAGAAGACCGGCGTGGAGCGGGCGCTCTCGTTCTGGGAGAGGTCCTCCGCGCTGACCGCGTACTCGTAGTAGGCCGTCTTGCCGATCTGCGTGTCCACGAAGGCGGTCTCGCCGAGCAGGCTCGTGTTCACGATCTCCCACTCCGAGTTCGTCTCGCGGGCGGAGTCCGTCGGCCGGCGGTACAGGTTGTACCCGGCGAGATCCGACTCGGCGTTCGCGTTCCACTGCAGCACCACGCCCGCGTCCTCGATGTAGCTCGTGACGCGCAGGCCCGCGGGCGCCACCGGCGGCGTCGTGTCGGCCGTCTGGTCGCCCAGGAACTGGAACGTGCCGCTCTGCACCGAGAGATTCCCGGAGGGATCACTCAGGCCGACCTCCCACTGATACGTCACTCCGTAGACGAGACCTTCGAGCAGCGCCTCGTGGGTCGTGGCCGGGGCGTCGTACCGGCCCAGCAGGACGAGGTTCTCGTCCAGGCTGGTCATCCCCCAGCGCAGCGATCCGAAGCTCGGCTCGTCGGTCGTGGTCCGGAACATCGCCTGACTCGACGTGAACTCGAACCGCGGGTTCTCGATCTGCGGTCCCGTCGCATCCGTGTCGAACACGAACGTGCGGTCCGCGGAGGTCACCGTGTTGCCCGACGGATCCGTGGAGCGGACCCGGTAGTGAACGGTGGAGCCCTGCGTGATCCCCGTCAGCGGGATCAGGTGCTGCGTCACGTACGTCGGATCGCTGGTCGCGCTGCCGTACGCGGTCGTGGCGCCCCACTCCACGAAGGAGTTGGCCGGCTCGTTCGTGAGCCAGACCACGATCATGTCGTTCCCGTCCACCGTCGCACCGAGCGAGACGATCGTGGGGGCCACGTCGTCCGTCCCCGCCACGGTGATCGTCTGGGTGGTCGTGTCGCCGAGGTTGCCCGCCGCGTCGAACGAGCGGATCCGGTAGATCACGAGCTGACCCGCCGTGAGGCCGGAGAGCGAGAGCGAGTGGCTCGTGCGGAGGAGCTCGTCCCGGAGGTTGTAGTCCAGTCCGTCGCCCTCGAACCCGCCGAAGTCGTAGCGCACGACCGAATTGGCCGGCTCGTCCGTATCCCAAGAGAACGTGACGGTTCCCGGTGCCGTCTCGGCGACCACGATGTTCGACAGGATCGGCGGCGTGGTGTCGCCACCACCGCCGTTGATCACGGCCACGGGCGAGTTGCCGACGTCGCCGAGGTTCAGGCCGTCGTCGAGCGCGCGCACGCCGAAGTACCAGGTGCCGTCCGGCGTCCCGTCGATCAGCATGCTCTCGGCGGTGCCCGCGGGGCCCGGAATCGGAGCGCCCGAGACCACGGTGCCGGATGACCAGATGGCGCCGTTCGTGATCGGAGTCGGCGAGCGACGAACCTGGTAGCTCAGCGCCTGGCCGTTCGTGCCGTCGTCACCGACGGCCGTCCAGCTCAGGGTGATCGTCGTGCCGCTGACGTTCGCCTGCAAGGTCGTGATCGCGGCCGGCGGCGTGGGATCGGAACCGATCCCGCCGGCGTTGACCTCTTCCATCCACTCCATACCGGAACTCGCGACCACCTGGGCGACCTTCGCCTGGGTGTACTCGAGCCGCGGACAGTTCAGACACCACGGGTACGCCGAGCCGTCCTCGAAAGAGTGCTGGGCGATCTGGCGATACCGTGCCTTGCGTGTCGCATCGGTCTCGTAGCGATACGCCCACGTGAACGCGTCGGACGCGCGGAGAGTCCACATGTCCACGTTCATGCCGCCGGGGTTGTTCGTGCCGTCGCCCCAGATCTTGTAGTGGTAGTAGCAGGGCTGGGAGCCGCTGCGATCCACGAAGCAGCGCTGCTCCATGAAATCGGCGTAGCCGAGCAGCGAGTCGATCGCGTCCTGCTCCACCGTGCCCTGCTCCAGCGCCATGATGTGGATGAAGCGGCCCAGCTGCTTCATGAGAATCGCGATCATCCACGGCTTCGTGGCCCAGTCGCCGGAGAAGTAGTCCGCCGCGTACGCCTGGGTCTGGAAATGGCTCTCCGTCACCACGCGGCGCGCGGCCGTGAGGTAGCGCGGATCCCAGGTGTGCAGGTACGTGTCGAGCATGATCTGCAGCGTGTGGCCCGGCGCCCGCGACTCGCCGTTCGTGTTCGAGAGACCGGGCATGCCGGGGCCGTTCTCGACCCGCCACGTCATGTTCTCCGAGACCTTTAGCGCCGTATCGAGAACGGAGCGATCGCCGGAGAAGTAGTACCAGTAGAACATTCCGCGGTTCCACGTGTGCGCCGCGTTCGGCGACTCCCCGCGGTGCGGATCGATGTAGCCGCTCGCGCCGTGCGCCGTGTGGTTCCACATGCCGCCCCACAGCCAGTGCAGCGGCCCTTCCATCACGTGGTACACGTCGATGTCGGCCGTGTGGACGTTGCCCTCGGCCGCGAGCTTCCACCACGCGTAGGACAGATCCTCGTTCAGGCCGGAAGTGCGGCAGGCCTGGAGGATCATCGCGTAGCCGGAATCGTACTCGAGGTTGTTCGCGGCCTTGTTCGTGTCCGGAGGAAGACCGCCACCCTCGAAGTCCGACCACAGATCTCCGAAGTCCTGCCAGCCGTAGAAGTCGGCGTCGTCCCGGCGGGTGAACCAGCCCCAGGGAGTGGCCTCGTTGTGGACTTCGTAGTCGTGGAACGCCACCGGGTTGTAGGGCACGAAGCCCTCGTCGAACACGCCGGTCTGGCCGTAGTAGTCCGCGCTCGCCACGGCGAGCATCGGGTGATGGAACGCCGCGGCGACTTCCTTGGACTTCGCGGCCGTCGCCGTCCCGTCGTGGAAGTAGTACAGCGTCCAGTGGGTCTTGCGCTCGCCGGAGCGATGCTCGATCGGCTCGCTGAAGTCGCGCGGCATCGGAGCCACGGAGACCTTCCCGTCCGGGCTCACGGTCAACTTGTTCGGGAAGTTCTCCCAGAAATGCCGGATCGCCACGGTGAGACCGCGCGTTCCGTCGCTCAGATCCGCGAAGCCTTCGGCCTTC
This sequence comes from Gemmatimonadota bacterium, assembly GCA_020431545.1. GTDB lineage: Bacteria > ARS69 > ARS69 > ARS69 > ARS69 > JAGQIB01. The sequence continues at coordinate 4,788 of JAGQIB010000125.1, read as the reverse complement.
AGACCACTGCCGAGCGACGTGCTGCCGTGCTTCAGCTGGTATCCGGCGAAGCTGGTGCCCGGGCTGACGAACCAGTAGGTGCCGCCCGAGGAATCCTGGTACATCGAGGCGTCGTTCGAGATCGCGCCGCTCACGACGTTGCTCGTGGGCGAACCCTGCAGCGAGTACGTCTTCCCGCCCGTGAGGTCGATCTGAGTGTTCAGCGACAGCTCCTCGATCCAGAAGCTGTTGTCGGAGCCGCCCTGGTTGCCGACGCCCTCGCGCCAGCGGCACTTCGGCTGATCACCCGTGGTCGTGTTCGTGGGCACCATGTGGGCCTGCATGAACTGGACCTGGACGTCGGATCGACCCTCGTACGCGAAGATCCGACCGCTCGTGGTCACGTGCTCGCCCGCGGAGCCCTTGACCCGTCCTTCGAACTTCACCACGGCGCGCAGCGGGCCCGCTTCCTCGATCGTGAGCGTGTACGACGTCGCCGCGTTCGACGTGAACGTGTTGCCGTCGCGATCCTCCACGAACACGCCGTTCGTGTTGCGCGGCGACACGAGCCGCTCGGACGCCGCGAACGAGCCGTCGCCGTTCGAGTCCAGCCAGACCTCGTCGAACAGGTTGAAACCGGTCTGCTTCAGCGTGAACCGCAGCGGACCGGTGTTCACGGTGACGGTGCCGCCGGCGCTCGTGACGTTCAGCGTACCGGACGGGGCGTTGCCCGAGCCGTTCACCAGCCGGACGTTCTCCGTGCCGTTCGCCGGAATCGTGACCGGGAAGGTGCAGAGGAGCCACTTGACCGACCCGTCGGACCAGGTCGCGAGCGACTGGAACTGCCCGCGCTTGCCCTGGATGGCGACCGCCTGGTCGGAGAAGATCTGACCCTTCTCCAGCGGCACGCCCATCGTGATGTACTCGTCCGTGCGCGCGACGCCATCGCGCTCGCGAACGGTCAGCGGAACGTCGAGCGCCGCCGCGCTCGAGGCGAGCGAGACGATCGAGACGAGAACGGCGAAGAAGACGAGCAGGAATCCGATCCCGCGTCGTTCCCCGGTATCGAGGCGAAACATCGGTGTCACTCCTCCCGGGATCGCGCGACACCGCCTTACGATGTCGGGCGATCCAAGCTGCTGCGGACTATCCTCTCCCGGACGCCGAACACACGGCGTCGGGCCGCGAAGTACGCAAGGAAGGTGCCGGAGAACGGTGAAAGACCCGCATTGCTCCGAAACCCGCCCTCGACGCACTCACGGGGCGTCCGAAGACTCTTGCCCACGAGTGGCCAACAACTGGAATTTCCCGGAATGTGACCTACGGTTGAACAGTTCCGACGATGCGTCTCGCGACGGATCGGCGGCGCGACCCTCCCGACGGGGCCCCGAATGCCCCGAGAGTCGCTTTGCTCATTCCTCGAACAGGGTGCCCGTCATCCTTCGCGCACCGGCCTCGAATCTCTTCCCGGAAGCTCTTGCCGCTGCCTTCCGTTCGAATCTCGAGGACCGGACAGCCCCTCGCTCCGACCGTCTTCGGTTCGCGTCGACCGGCGGTCGATCGATCCCGATTCTGGTTGGACGAGTTGCCTGCACGCTTTCGACGTGCCGAGAACGGAACCCCGGCCGGGGAGGCCGAACCCGTTCCCCTGTCGCGCGCCAGACCTCCCGAAGAGGCTCCCCACACCCGGACCGGCGCGCTCGCCCATGTCTATAGCTGGGAATCGGACAGTTGACCAGAGGACTTTTGGGATTTTTTGCACCCAAGGCGATCCCCGGGCGACCGCGGCGGCACGCCCGGCGGGGACTCGGGGTTCCGTCAGGGAAGATGGCGCACGATCGGCGGACCCAGCCACCGGGTCACCGGCAGCGGCAGTCGGCTCCAAACCCTGACCGCCAGCTTGTACTTCGGGTTGTCCGGATTCAGCCCCGGCAGCTCGCCGCCTTCCGGCAGCAGGTACTCCCAGTGCAGACGGGTCGGCTCCGCCCCCCACTGCTTCTTGAACCGCCAGGGACCCGAACCCTCGGTGGAGCGCCCGAAGCAGAACTCCCGGATCCCGTGGTCCGCGGCCCAGGAGATCGAGTCCCAGTACAGCGCCATGTTCGGCGAGAGCTTCAGCAACTCCCGGCGCGACGCCGCCCAGTGCATCTCCACGAAGTCCCCGTGCCGGACGCAGATCCCGGCGGCCGCGGGGCCGTCCTCTCCTTCCACGACGTTGAGCCGCACCGAGTCCGGAAACTCGCGGCACACCTCGCGGAAGAACGTCGGCGAGTACACGGGCGTCCCGAGATCCCTCATGTTCTCCGCGAACAGATCGTAGAACAGCGGGAGGTCGCGCGACGGTTCGCCCTCGCGCGTGACCAGACCGCTCTTCTCCGCCTTGCGCACGAGATTGCGGACCTTCGGCCCGATCGACTTCCAGAGCTCGTCCTTGCCGCTCGACACGTCGATCGACATCGACACCTTCGACTCGCGCGCCGGCCACTCCGGGTGCTTGGCCTCCACGTGACGAAGCTCGCAGAAGCTCGAGCGCGTCTCGGCCAGGAGACGTCGCGCCTCGAGCACGAGTGCCTCGTGCGCCCGCGCGTTCTCGCTCAGGATTCCGCCCCGATTCAGATAGGGCACCGAGACCAGATAGCGACCGAAGAGCGGATTCGCGAAGGCGACCAGCGGCAGAACGGCCTCGATTCGCCCGGCCGAACGAACGGCCCGGTACAGCGGCTCCTGTCCGAACGCCTGACGGATCACACGCGCCCAGCCGGCCCGGTGGTAGTGCGTTCCCTCGGCGTGCGCCGTCACGAACTCGTCCCAGTCGGCCTCGATCTCCGGCGTCAGGGCCACCACCTCGATCTCGCTCACTCCCCCACCTTTCCCGGCGTGCGCTCGCCGCGCCGCCCCACCGGACGCGCGGGCATCCCGACCGCGATGGACTCGTCCGGAACCGGTTTCGTCACGACCGCGCCCGAACCGATCACGCATCGCCGGCCGACGTCCGCGAGCACGACCGCGTGGTTCCCGATCCACGTATCGGCGCCGACGGTCACTCGAGTGAACGTCCCGCCCTGCTCGCGCACCGGCGTGTCGAGGTCGTCGAAGCGATGCTGCGCGCCTCCCGACAGCACGTCGACGTTCGAGGCGAGCAGCACGTCGTCTTCCAGCGTGACGAGCCCGAGCGTGCACCGCGTGCCGACGTACACCCGCCGGCCGATCCGGGCGCCCCGCTTCGAGAGGATCGTCCCGAACGACAGGCAGCAGTCGTCCGAGCAGGCCTCGAGCGTGAGCCGGTAGAATTCCCGCCGCGCGTACTCCCCGAGCAGGCCCGGCCAGAGCGACATCGCCTGACTCGCGCCGTGGAACGCCTTGTCCGGGTCCACGAAGAGCGCCTCCAGGCGGTAGGCGATCCAGGTCGGAAGCACGAGCAGCCGACAGATCGCGATCAGGCCGAGCTTGCCGATCCCCTTCACGCCCGCTCCCCCTTCACGCCCGCTCCCCCTTCGCTCCGAACGACCGGAGCTCCCGCTCCACGATCTCCGCGGCGGACTCCCACGAGAACGACCCCGCGTGCGAGGCGATGACGTCCCGATTCCACGGACGCGTCAAGCCCCACGCGAGGGCCTCACCGAGGGTCTCGGGATCCACGCGATCCACCAGCCTCCCGACCTCGGGTCGCGACACGAGCTCCGGCGTGCCCCACACGCGCGTGGCGACGACGGGCGTGCCGCAGGCGAGCGCCTCCAGAACCACGTTCGGTCGCCCTTCCTTCGCGCTCGCGAGCACGAAGAGATCGGCGGCACTGTACCAGGGCGCGAGCTCCTCGTTCCGCACGGCGCCCACCAGCCGGACCCGGTCCTCGAGACCCGTTTCCCGGATCGCCGTTTCCACGCCGGCGGTGAAGTCCCCCTCTTCGCCGGGCGCCCCCACGATCACGAGGCGTGCGTCCGGAGCGTCGCGCAGGACGCGCGGCAGCGCGCGAACGACGTGATGGAATCCCTTACGCTCCACGAGATGTCCCACGGAAAGGACGACCCGACCGTCCTCGGGCAGGCCGAGTTCGCGTCGTGCCTCCCGCCGGTCCCGGGGCGAGAAACGCTCCGGATCCACGCCGTTCGCGACCGTGCGTGTCCTCTCCGGAGGGGCGCCGAGCTCGACGGCCGCGTCCCGCAGCGCGTCGGCCACCGCGAACACCGCATCCGCGTGGCGCAACGTCCAGGCGACCTGGCGGCGACGTACCGGGTAGTCGGGCAGATCGTTCACGTCGTGCCCCCGCAGCGTCACGGACACCGGCACGCCGAGACGTCGTCCGAGCCAGACCGCGCCGAACCCGTCCGGGAACGCGAGGTGGGCGTCGATCCGATCGACGGGAAACTCCCGGGCGATCCGCCGCGTGGCGGCGCGGCACGCGAGACCGAGGAACACGCCATCCAGCGGCTTGAGGAACTTCGGCACGGACAGGAACCGCGGGTACTCGACCGGGATGCCGTGACGGACTTCCCGGCGCGGGATGCTCGCTCGGTGCCGGTACCGACCCATCCATCCCGTGAACGGAAACCACGGCACGGGGCAGAGCACCCGCACCGGGAATCGTCGCGCCATGGCCACCACGCGCTGCTCCACGAACACGGCGTGCACCGGCTGGCTCTCGTTCGGGTAGAGCGTGGCGATCACGAGGACGTTCATCGCGACCCGCCTCCGGCCCCGACCGCCGCCGCTTCCGCCTCTCGGCAGAGACGCAGGAACTCCTCGGCCCGGCGATCCCAGCCGTGCTCGCGCACGCTCGCCGAGCGCTCCGTCGCACGTGTGCGACCTTCG
>JAGQIB010000124.1 GCA_020431545.1 Gemmatimonadota bacterium | reverse complement strand
ACCTGATCTGGATCTTCCTGTTCCCGCTGCTGTACCTGATTCACTGAGGAGACCGACCTTGGCCGGAAACCACGCCGATACCGCGCACGCCGTGCCGCTCCGGATCCTCCTCGGGACCTGGGGTGCCCTGATCTTCCTGACGTGGGCCACGGTGGCCGTGACGAACTTCCAGCTCGGCCCGCTGAACATCGTGGTGGCACTCGGCATCGCGGTGATCAAGTCCACGCTGGTGGCGCTGTTCTTCATGCACCTGCGCTGGGACAAGCCGTTCAACGCGATCGTGTTCGTGTCCGCCCTGCTGTTCGTGTTCCTGTTCATCACGTTCGCGCTCCTGGACACGAAGCAGTACCAGCCGACGCTCATTCCGGGGTACGCCCCGGACATGCCGGCCGCCGCCACCGAGGCGTCCCCGTCCTAGCGGGGGCGCCGCCCTCGGGGACCGAATGAAGCCGCCGGGCCCGGACTCGCCGCGTGGACCGCGGTCGCATCACTCGAACGGGCATTCGAACGGCTCGTCGAACGGTCACGGCCACGCGGAGGAGGCGACGAAGGAACGCCCGGCCCCGGGCGCGGGACCGTTCGGGCTCGGCCTGTTCCTGATCTCGCTCGCCGTGCTGTTCCTCGCCGGCGTCGTGCTGTGGGTCGTGTTCGCCGCCCGCGCGGAGACATGGCCGCCGCCCGGCGTGTTCCTGCCCCGCGGCCTCCTGACGAGCACGGTCCTGCTGGCGATCACGTCCGCCCTGCTGCAGATCTCGATCCCGCTGGCGCGGGCCGGACGCCTCCTGCGCCTCCGCCTCGTGCTGATCGGGGCCGTGGTCAGCGGCGTGACGTTCCTCGGCAACCAGATCGTGGTCTGGTTCCGCTTCCACCATCCGGATGGCCTCATCGCGACCGGCACGTTCGGCTGGCTGTTCTACTTCCTCACGGGGCTGCACGCGCTTCACGTCGTCGGGGGGCTGGTGCCGGTGTTCGTCGTCGCGGTGAACGCGCACTACGAGCGCATCCTGCCCCACCGACTGGACGGGCTCCGCTACGTCACGACGTACTGGCACTTTCTGGGGCTGGTCTGGCTCGTGCTGTACGGGCTGTTCCTGACCGCCGGATTGCGGTGAGATCCGGTCAGCTCCGGCGGGCGCGACGAGTGGCGATCGTGGAGCCGCGGTACTCGAGGGCGAGCACCGTCACGTCGTCGGTGGCCGCCAGACCGCCGGCGTGCTCCTCGACGTCGGCGAGCAGGCCGGCGCACGTCTCTTCCAGCGTGTGCGACGCAAACCGCGACAGCGTCTCCCCGAGTCGACGCGCCCCGTAGCGCTCGCCGGAGTGGTTCAGTCGCTCGTGGATCCCGTCCGTGAACAGGAACAGGCGATCGCCGACCTCGAGCCGCGTCGCTCCTTCCCGGAACGGCACTCCCATCCCGAGCCCGATGATCGAGCCCCCCTCCTCCAGCGTCTCGAGCTCGCCGCCCTTGCGCAGGAGCACCGGACTCGGGTGCGCCGCGCGCGAGTACCGGAGCTTGCCCGTCTGCAGATCGAACAGCAGGTACGCGGCCGTGAAGTACTTGTCGAATCGGTCGAGCGGGAACTCCGCCTCGAGTCGCTCCAGCACCTTGGCCGGCCCCGGCAGCCGGTAGTACGGCGGATCCGGGATCCGTTCCTTCAGCAGCCCCGTGCCCACCGGACTCAGGCACTGCGACACGGACACCGTCACCATGGCGGACGGCACGCCGTGCCCGGCCACGTCCACGATGTAGATGCCCACGTGATCCGGATCGAGGCGCAGCACGTGGAAGACGTCACCTCCGATCGCCTGACACGGACGGAACGCCCACTCGAGGCGGAGCTCGTCGAAGCGGTCCTTCAGCGACTCCGAGGGAATCAGGCTCGACTGGATCATCGCGGCCGCGCGCAGATCCTCCTCGAGGCGTCGCTGGTTCCGGAGCAACTCGCGGTTCAGCTGGCGGAGCGCGCGGGCCAGACGTCGATTCTCGAGGTGCGTGCGCACCCGCGCGAGAATCTCGCCGCGATGGAACGGCTTCGTCACGTAGTCCACGGCGCCGAGTTCGAGGCCGCGGATCTTGTCCGCGGATTCGGTCTTGGCGGAGAGGAACAGCACCGGAATCTCCGCCGTGGCGCGATCCGCCTTGAGCTCCGCGCAGACGTCGTACCCGTCGCGCTTCGGCATGACCACGTCGAGGAGGACGAGGTCGGGCTGGGTCTCGCGCGCGAGGCGGAGCCCCTCCTCGCCGTCGGTGGCCTCGAGGATCTCGCAGCCTTCGTTCGCCAGGATTGCGCGCAGCAGCTTCCGGTTCGTGGCGGTGTCGTCCACGATCAGGATTCGCGAGTCGCTCCGCCGCTCGCGGAGAGCGGCGTCGAGGCGCAGCTCGAGCGAGTCCGGGCGGGGCGTCTTTCTCCGGTCCGGGGCCGTGAGACCCGCCAGGGCGGTCTCGGCCGCCGACGGGCGCGCGGTCGGCGGGCGGCCGGGTGAGGTGCGGCCGGACGACTCCTCGGGCATTGCGGCTCCCCCGGGAACGGGATCTGGACGTCCCCCCGGGTATCGGCCGGCTCCGCCGAGCGGCTGAGCCGGGGCCGCGGCGGCGCTAGGAGAACCTCGGGAGCCGCGTGGGATCCAGCAACATCACCAGGAACAGGGCCGGCAGGTAGGCGATCGAGGTCAGGAAGAGGTTCCGGGCCGCCTCGGCCGTGCCCTCACGGTACAGACGCAGGCCGTAGCGCAACATGCCGACCCCGAGCAACGTGGAGCCGAGCAGGTAGATCCAGCCGCTGATGCCCACCAGGCTCGCGGACCAGGTCACCGGGAGCAGGCCGACACAGTAGAACACGGCGACGCGGAACGTGGCCCGACCGGCCGGATCGACCACGGGCAGCATCCGGAATCCGCCGGCTTCGTAGTCGGCGCGGTAGAGCCACGCGATCGCGAGGAAGTGCGGAATCTGCCAGACGAACAGGATCGCGAACAGTACCCACGCGCCGGCCTCGACGCGGCCGGACGCCGCCGTCCAGCCCAGCATTGGAGGGATCGCGCCGGAGATCGCCCCCACGAGCGTGTTCAAGGTCGTGCGGGGCTTGAGCGGCGTGTACAGGAACAGGTAGACCGCCCAGGACGCGAACGCGAGCCACGCCGTGAGCGCGTTCGCGGTGACGGCGAGCAGCGCGACGCCGAGGATCGAGATCGCGATCGAGAACGTCACGCCGCCCGCCGTCGAGATTCGACGCGACGGGAACGGGCGATCTTTCGTCCGGCGCATCCGGGCGTCGCGCTCGCGCTCCCACCACTGGTTGAGGCCGTTCGCCCCCCCGCCGACGAGCGCCGTGCCCGCCACGGCGCACACGAGCCCGAACCAGTTCGTGGGCCCGCGGGAGGCGAGCAGGTACCCGAGGCCGGTCGTGATCAGCACGAGACTCGTGAGACCCGGCTTCGTGAGCTCCGCGTAGGGCGCCCACCGCGCGCGGCCGGCCGCGGCGTCGGGCGGAGCGGGGGACCCGTCCCCGGAGGGGCTGGACACGGATTCGGTCATGGGGCTCCCCTCGGGATTCGCGAGCGTGGCCTTCATGGTGCGGAACGGGCCGGGGACCGTCAAGCCGGGCCCGCGTCGGCGCCCCGGCTCCCGGGCGCCCCGCGCGAACGGGGTTGCCCCCGCCGCGTCCGCCGGTACGATGGTACGTTTCGACCCCCACGCACCGGAGGAGAACCCATGCGGCAGGACCGCGCGATGATCGGCTCCAAGATGAACGAAGCGCTCAACGCCCAGATCGGCCGCGAGTTCGGCGCGTCGTACCAATACTACGCCCTGGCCGCCTGGTTCGAGGAGCAGGGGCTCCCCGGCTTCGCGAAGTTCTTCCTCCGGCAGGGCCAGGAGGAGAACGAGCACGCGCTCAAGATCGTGCACTACCTCGGCGAGGTCGGTGGCCACGTCGTGCTCCCGGCCCAGCCGCAACCGAAGAGCACGTACGAGTCGGCCCTGGCGGCGATCGAGAGCTTCCTCGCGGCCGAGCAGGAAGTGACGCGCGCGATCTACGAGCTCGTCGATCTCGCCACGGCGGAGAAGGACCACTCGGCCTTCGAGTTCCTGCAGTGGTACGTCTCGGAGCAGCGCGAGGAGGTCGCGAGCGCGACCGGGCTCCTCGATCGCGCGCGCCGGTTCGGCGAGGAACGGGTCGTCCTGCTCGACTCGACCCTGTCGTAGGAGCGCCACGCTTGAGGAGACCCCGTCGATTCGGAGTCCGCGGAGCGTCGGTGTGGGTCCTCGTGGTCCTGCTGATCGCCGTGGGGGTGGCGGTCTCGGCGCGCGCGCCGGATACCGTCCCCCCGCCTCCCGCCCCGCCCGCGCTCCGGGTCGTGACCTACAACATCCGCGCGGGTCTCGGCGGCGTGGAACACGTCGCCGAGGACCTGCGCGCGCTGTCGCCCGACCTCGTCGCGCTCCAGGAGGTGGAGCGCGGGATCGCCCGCTCCCGCAGCCAGGACCAGGCGGGGCAGATCGGCGCGGCGCTCGGCCTCGAATCGGCGTTCGCGGGCAGCTTCGAGGTCGAGCACGGGGGCGAGCACGGAATCGCGATCCTCTCCCGCTGGCCGATCGGGGAGACGGAGACCTTCGAGCTTCCACGCGGCGACGGGCGCTGGCCGCGCGTGGCGTTGCTCGCGCGCATCGACACGCCGGACGGTCCGATCCGGTTCGTGTGCGTGCACCTCGCCCGCCCGTGGGGCTGGCCGCTCTCGAACACGAAGACCCGACTCGAGCAGATCCATGCGCTGCGCGAGCACCTCGAGCCCGAGACCCTGCCGCTGATCTTCGCCGGGGACCTCAACTCGCTGCCGTGGTCGCCGGAGGGGTTCTCGCTCGCGCGTGATCTCGAGCAGTCGTGGCATCCGTGGCGCGACGGCTGGGGAACCAGCTTCCCGCTCTCCGCGATCGGTCTGCGCGGCGCGGTGAAGATCGATCACATCCTGCACGACGAGCAGTGGGCGTCGCTCGGCTCGTGGGTCGCGACGCCCGGCGCGAGCGATCACCGGGCCGTGGTCGCCGACCTCGTTCGGCTCTCCCGCGAAGACCAGGAAAGACCGGGGGCGCCGCCCGCTCTTCTGCCCGGCGGGTAGCGCCGGAGCGTCGCCGACAAGAGAACGGGGGCCACGTGGGCCCCCGCCATTCCACATCCGATCCGGTGTGACGAACGACTCCTGCCGACGCGGCCCTGCCGCCCCGGCCCGCCCGAGCGCCGCCTAGTCCTCGTCCTCGGCCAGCCCGGCGCGACGCAGCGCCTGCGCCATGGCCGTGGGGCCGGACTCCTGCTGGCGACGTGACTTCGCGTGGTACTCGTCCAGATCGGGATTGCGACGCGAATCGCGACGCCCGCCACCCTTGCGATGCCGACCGCCGCCCCGGCCGCCGCGACCACCGCCGCCGCCGAAGTCTCGCCCGCCGCCGAAGTCCGAGTAGTCGGAGGGATCGAACTCGGGCGCATCATGATGGCCACCGCCCTGCGACGTGGACGATCCCGGCTCGATCAGGGAAAGCGAGATCCGGTGCTTGTCGCGGTCCACGGACACGATCCAGACCTCGTGCTCCTGGCCGACCTCGACGACGTCGGACGGGTGATTCACGCGACCCGGCGCGAGCGTCGACACGTGCGCGAGGCCGTCGATGCCGGGCGTGAGCTCCATGAACGCGCCGAAGTCCGTCACCCGCGCGACCTTCGCGGTGACCCGCGATCCGATCTCGAGCCCCGAGACGAACGTGTCCCACGGATCCGGCGCGAGGTCCTTGAGCGACAGGCTCACGCGCTCCTTGGGCCCGCCGAGATCCTCGATACTGCGTACCTTGACCTCGACCTCCTGCCCGACCTTGAGCACCTCGGACGGATCCTTCACGCGCGCGTGCGAGATCTCCGAGACGTGGATCAGACCGTCCACGCCGCCGAGATCGACGAACGCGCCGAACGGACGGATCCGCGCGACGACGCCCTTCACGATCGAACCGATCTGCAGATCGCGACGCAGATCCTGCGCCTTGGACTTCGCCTCCTCCTCGAGGATGACGCGGCGCGAAAGCACGACGTTGCGGCCCTTGGGATCCGCCGAGGAAACGCGGAACTCGAGCTTCTTGTTCAGGAACACGGAGGGATCTTCCACGTAGTGGCGGTCGATCTGCGAGAACGGGCAGAACGCGCGCACGCCCATCACGTTGACGACGAGGCCGCCCTTGTTCACGCCGGTGACCTTGCCCTCCACCGCCACGCCGGTGTTCGCCGCCTCCAGCAGCTGCGGGAGATTCGCGGGCGTGCCCTTGCCACTCTTGATCGTGACCTTCACGCCATCCTGCGCGGAGCGCACGGTGACCTGCAGCTCGTCGCCGACCTTGCGGGTCAGCTTGCCCTCCGGGTCCTTGATCTCCCGGACGTCGAGGACCGCTTCCTCCCGCCCCCCGAAATCCACGAACGCCGACTGTTCGTCGATCTTGACGATCCGCCCCTTGAGGCGGGCGCCGGGCTTCGGCGAGTCGCTCGGTACGCCGGCGGCGTCGACCGCCGCGGTCGCGGCAGCGGACGTCGCGGCGTCGACGACGCCGGAGTCTTCCGTCGTGGCAGGGGAAACGGCCTCCTCGGGGGAGCTCGCCTCCGCGACGGTCTCGTTCGTCGCTTCGGGCGTCTCGGGGAGGTTCGGCATGTCGTCAGCGGGCGTGCGGTCCATGTGCGGGTTCCTTACGTTTCGGTTCTGAATTCGCGTCGGGTGGTTTCGCGGCACGAGGTTCGCGCTGCGGCGCCGTAGCATAGCACGGATGTCCCGGGAAGTCCTGCAAACCCCCGAAACGGCCCGGATGCGCTAGAATGCCGGGCTCCGATCGGGAGGCGCCCGGGCCCCGGGCCCGCCTCCCCCACCACCCCCCGCCCCCCGAGGACGAGGCA
>JAGQIB010000123.1 GCA_020431545.1 Gemmatimonadota bacterium | reverse complement strand
GTGAGGATCGACCAGGACGGTCGAACGCCGATCGCGCGGGCGGTCGCGAGATTGATCGAGAGTCGCTCGACGTTCGGGAAGTGCACCGGCAACGTCGACGCGTCCTCGCCCAGCAGGATGCGCTGGATGTTCAGCGCCGTGCGCCGCGCGATGCGCTCGAACTCCTCCTTCGGCGTGAGGCCGGCGAGAATCCCGCGCTCCACCTCGAGTCGACCGAGCAGCGAGAAGCTCGGGAGCTTGCGCTCGATCAGTCCGGCCGCGAGGGCGTCGAACTCGGAATCGGGGAGGCGCAGGAGCGGTGCCACGTAGACCGCCTGCGTGTCGGGCGGGAGCGCCGCAAGGGCCGCGGCGGCGGAGTCGGTCACGGGCACGATCGTGAGGTCCACGCCCTGTTCGCGCCCGATCGCGCGCATGCGATCCGGCATCTCGGGGAAGCTCTCCATCACCGTCGACGTCACCAGCACCGCGAGCTTCTCGAACCTCACGAGCTCGAGAAACGTCTTGAGATCGCGTCGCGAGTGATTCACGGCCGTGATGTAGGCGAGATTGTGCACGCCGCTGACGCCGTTCACGAGGGGCGCGCCCTGCACCTCGGGGTCGATCACGAACGGCGCGATCGCGGGTTTCGGGAACGACGTCCGGCGGACCATCTCGCCGGACGCGATCACGCCGAGCGCGATCACCACGTCGACGTCCGGGTCCGCGAAAGCGGCGTCCAGCGTGCGCCGGATGCCCGCCACCGTCCAGTCGGCGACGCGCACGTCGGCGTCGTCCAGCGTGACGCCGAACTCGTCGCCGAGGAGACCCACGAGCTCGGTCCGGAAGATCGCGAGGATCGCGTCGTTGCGTTCCCAGGGACCGTCGACGACGGCGACGACCTGCGTCGCGTCCGCGGCGAACGTGGGCCCGAGGAACACGGAACCTGAGACGAGAACGAGAACGAAACCGAAGAAACGAGCGAGCGCGCCGCGCATCGGACTCCCCCCTGGACCAGGACAGGGCGCCGGGCCAGGCGGGCACTGTAGCATCCTTCTCCGATGGGGAAGAGGTGGGAAGTTCTCCGATCGAAAAGAGGTGGGAAGTCGGCGGCCCCTTCTCTCAAAGAGCGGAGCCACGGCACCTACCGGAGTCGGGCCTCCAGTTCCGCGATCCGTGCTTCCTGCTCCTGGATGGCGCGAACGAGCAACGGAATCAACTCGGCGCTCCGGATGCCTCGATACTCCCGGCGCGGCAGGAGGGGATCGGACGTTCCGTTCGGATCCGACTCCCGGAGCTCCGGCTGCACGACCCGCGCGACGAGCTCGGGGGCGACCCGCTCCACCTCCTGGGCCACGAACCCGTAGTGCCGTCCCTCCGGCAGATGAACGTCCGCGAGCCGGGGATCGTCGCGGCGGTACTCGTACGAGCGGGGTTGCAGGGCGAGCACGAGATCGAGGGCCGAGTCGACGGAGCGGATGTCGCGCTTCACGGAGCGGTCGCTGAGATTGAGCAGGGATCCCGTGTACGCGACATCGCCGGCCGCGTAGAACGCGTAGTTGTTCTGCCCGCTGTCCGCGGTTCCGTACACCGCGTAGTTGTCGTCGGCGGAAGACGCGCGGCAGAACGCCCCGAAGTGCTGGGTGTTGTTGCTGCCGGTGTCGAGCGCGTAGGCGAGCAGGCCCTGGTAGCCGCCGGTGAAGTATCCGCCGATGCCGTAGCCCGGCTGGTTGCGGGCGGTGCCGAGCACTGCGTACGTCTGGAACCCTCCCGTCGCCTCGGCTTCCGCCCACAGCGCGACGGCGTTCGTCGTGTCCGCCACACAGTGGACCTGCGTGGCCAGCGCACCGCTGCCGAGGACGTCGAGGCGGCAGGAGGGCGACGTTCCGACTCCCACGTCGCCGGTGCCGCTCACGGTCAGGCGCGAGAGCCCGTTCGTGTAGCAGGAGATCGATCCGGTGCCGACCGCACCCAGGCGGATCGACGTGCCGATGCTCTGCAGATACCCGCGGTAGACGCCGTTCTCCCAGAGCGAGATGTACGGAGCGTTGTTCGATTCCGCGCGGATGACCTCGCTGCCGACGGTCGAGCGCACGGAGAGCTGGGCCAGTGGCGAGTTCGTGCCGATGCCCACGGGGCCGATCCGGTAGGTCGTGTTTCCCGCGACCGTCCAGTCGCCGTCGTCCGCGATGGACACGTTCGCCACGTCGGCCTGCAGCGCGCGGATCGCGAACGGCGCGGCGAGCAGTTCCGTGCGCGGCGTGAGTGTCTGTCCCTCCACGCGAACCTCGATCCAGAGCGCGGTGGGTCCGAAGAGCGCCGGGTCGAGCGGCGTGTTCCGTCCGAGCGGGATCGTGAACGTTCCCTCGTGAGCTACCACGGGGAAATGGGATTCCGACCAGAGGGAAGAGCCGCCGGTGGGCAACTTGTAGAGATCCACGTCCACGGTCAGATCGGTGGCGTCGACCGGCGCGCCGTCCTTCTCGAGGTAGCCCTGGAACGGGATCACGGGCGGCACGGCGCGGGCGCCGCGCGAGAGCGCGGGAGCGTCGGGCGAGGTGGATTCGGCGGGCGAAGCGAGCGCGGCGGACACGTACGAGACGAAGATCGACGCGGCGGCCACGGCGAAGCCGCGGGAGCATGCGAGCAAGGGACACCTCTCCGGTTCCGGGTCGCGGGCCTACCGCGAGAACACGGAACCGGGGCGGGCCGAAGTTGCGACGGCCGCCGAGGTGAGCCTAGCGGCGCGTCTCGTTCCGGGCGGCCACCTGACGGAACAGGATCAGCAGGAACACGACCGTGCCCGCGAGCATCCCGTAGGTCGACGTGGTGGAGACCTGGCCGCCGGTCTGGATCGTGGACCACACGCCGCCGCGGTCGAGCAGCCACACCGCGGCCACGCCGCAGAGTCCGGCCGTGACCACGAGCGTCTGGATCGACGCGTACACCGAGAGCTTCCGCCCGAACCAGAGCGCGAGCCCCACGACGTTCGGGAGCGCGAACAGCCCGAGCGTGAGCAGTCCCGTGGAGAGATCGTGCCGCGCGGCGAGGAGTCCGGCCACGAGCATCCAGCAAGTGCAGCCGAGCTGCGCGCCGAACCAGCCTCCGGCGTTCCACTGCATGGAAGGCACCTCGAACGGGGCGAGAGAGCGACGGGTGGTTGCCGCCCCCTCTTCATCGGCGACCGGGCCCATCCGCCTGAACTCAGGGCGTGACCGCCAGCGCCGCCCGGTACCGCTGCGTGATCGGATGGGACTCCCCGTGCAACGTGGTCGCCGCCTCCGTGCAGCGGCGCAACTCCTCCCGCTCGGCCGCCCCGGCGCCGGGCGCCAGGAATCGCAACCGTGCCAGCTCCGCTTCCGCCTCCACCCGCGCGCTCGAGAACGGCGGCAGGTTCTCCCGGGCGCGGTCCGCGGCGCCGGTGGCGAGCTCGAGCGCCCGGACGGATTCGCCGAGACGGTCTCGCAGCTGCGCCTCCCACGTGTCCACGGAGACGAGTCGATTCGCGAGAGCCGGCTGGAAGTCGACGAGGATCTCGCGCGCCGTCGCGAAACGCGCCTTCGCGGGTTCGACCTGCCGGGCCGCGGCGTACACGCGTCCGAGGTAGCCGTCGCAGATCGCCGTGTAGATCGACGGATCCCCGTACAGGCCGGCGAACAGGCCGCGCGCTTCCAGGAGATGAGCGGCGGCCGCCTCGTAGTCCTCCTGGAAGTAGCGCGCGTGAGAGAGGTTCGTGATCGTGGCGGCGAGGAGATAGTCGTCGTTCTCGCTGCGAAGGGATTCCACGGTGTCCTCGAGCTCGGCTTCCGCCGCCGAGAACCTCCCGCGGTCGATGGCGATCCCGGCGAGATTCACTCGCTGCCGCGAGACGGTGGTCGCGCGATCCCCGAGACGGATCGAGGAGAGCTCCATGGCGCGACGATAGAGCTGCTCGGCCTCGTCCAGGCGGCCGAAGCGCACGAGCCACACGGCCCAGTTGTTCAGTGTGGACGCGTAGTTCGGGTGCTGTTCCCCGACTGTCAACTTCCATTGCTCCGCGGCTTCCGCGAAGTGCTCCTCGGCCTCCGGATTGCCGGCGCTCGACAGGGCCGTGGCGAGCGCGTGATGGCTGCGGGCGAGCTCGAACGAGGGCGCCTCGATGAGCGACTCGCGGATCGCGAGTGTCTCGCGGTGCCGCGCGATCGCCTCGTCCACGAGCCCGCGGGCAACCAGCCGCTCGCCGAGTTCCTCGAGGAGCGAGGCGCGCACGAGTCGCGATTCGGAACCGGTGTCCACGAGGTCGT
This sequence comes from Gemmatimonadota bacterium, assembly GCA_020431545.1. Classification (GTDB taxonomy): domain Bacteria; phylum ARS69; class ARS69; order ARS69; family ARS69; genus JAGQIB01. Next base: position 7,568 of record JAGQIB010000123.1, on the reverse strand, counting down.
CGAGCGCGGCCACGAGCGTGCTTTCGGCCTCGGCCGGGTCGCGATAGCTGAGGCAGCGGCACAGCTCGAGTCTCGCGGTGCCGGCCTCGGCGCTCTCCGGGCCGAACAGCGAGTCCGCGAGCGCCACCGCGTGCCGGCCGAGTTCCTCGCCCCGGTCGTACTGCTCGAGGTGTCCCACCACGCGGGTGAGCGTGCAGTACAGACGGAGCTGCACCGCGGGCTGGTCCGCGAGCTCGGCATCGACACGGCGCACGCTTTCCTCCACCAGCTCGCGCACCGTGAGCTCCTCGCCCGTCTCCACCCACGGGTTCGCGCTCTCGAGCGCGTTGACGAGGAACTCCACCACGTCCTGCGCGCGTTCGGCCTCCGCCCGCGCCCGATCGCGCTCGCGCGACGCCTCGCGCGCCTGCCACGTGGTGCCGATCACGCCGCCCAGAAGACTCAGGAACGCCACGGCGGTGATCGCCACCGGGAGCCGGTGCCGACTCACGAAGCGCGACGCGACGTACGGGAGCGAGTCCGGCGCCGCCACCACCGGGAGTCCGCCGAGCCAGCGCTCGAGATCGTCGGCGAGGGCGGCGGCCGAGTCGTAACGTCGGGCCGGGTCCTTGTGCATCGCCTTCGCCACGATCGTGGAGAGATCGCCGCGCAGCTCGCGACCGTCGAGCGCGGGCGGGTCCTCCTCGCAAACGAGTCGCTTCTGCACCGTGAGCGGCTGACCCGCGAGTTCGTACGGAAGGCGACCGGCCAGGATCTCGTAGAGGATCACGCCGAGCGAGTAGACGTCGCTCGCGGTCGTGGTCGTCTCGCCGAGGAACTGCTCCGGGGCACCGTACTGCGGGGTGAGCATTCCCTCGCCGGCTCGCGTGCGCAGCGCCTGGTCGGGCTCCTCGCCGAGCCACTTCGCGATGCCGAAGTCCAGCACGCGCGGACGACCGTCCTCGGGAACGAGGATGTTGTCGGGCTTGAGGTCGCGGTGCACCACGAGGTTGCGGTGTGCCTGGTGGACGGCGCGTCCCACCTGGACCATGAGGCGCACGCGCTCCCGAACGTCGAGTCCGGCACGCCGCACGTGCTCGGTGATCGGGACGCCGTCGACCCACTCCATCACGAAGTAGGGGAGACCTTCCTCGGTGACGCCGCCGTCCAGGATGCGCGTGATGGACGGATGATCGAGACGCGCGAGTGTCTGCTGCTCGCGACGGAAGCGCTCCACGGCGTCGCGGCCGCCGGTCCAGTGCATGACCTTGACCGCGACCTTCTGATCGAACGTGCCGTCGGCGCGCTCGGCGAGGTACACCACGCTCATGCCGCCGCGCCCGATCGTACGGAGGATCCGGTAGGGCCCGAGCTCGCGACGCGTGAGGTCGGGCGCCGCCGTCCGCTGCTCGTGCAGGGCGGCGACGAGGTCCGGCGCGCCCTCGACGAGTCCGAGCAGGGCCCGTTCGTCCGTGCCGTCGCGGAGGAGACGTGCGAGATCGTCGGCGAGCGTCGGATCGGTGGCGCGAAGGGAGGCGACGTAGGCGTCACGTTCCGCGTCGGTCTCGAGATCGAGGGTCGCGTCGAGGTGCGGCTCGAGTTCCCGGAAGCGCTCGGGGGAGACGCTCACGCCGGCGCGCCCGCATCGCCGTCGGCGAGCAGATCGCTCAGGAGCGCGCGCGCCTTGACCCAGTCGCGACGCACGGTTCGCTCCGAGACGTCGAGCGCGGCCGCGGTCTCGGGCTCGGTGAGCCCCGCGAAGAAGCGGCACTCCACCACCCGGCGAAGACGTTCCCCGTAGGAATCGAGACGATCGAGCGCGCGATCGAGCGCGAGCAGCTCTTCGGCCTGGTTGTCGATCGCGAGGTCGGCCTCGAGCAGCGTGAGCGGCTGCGCACCGCCGCCGCGCTTCTTGGCGGCCCGTTGCCGTGCGAAGTCGATCACGATGCCGCGCATCACCACCGAGCAGGCCGCGAAGAAGTGCGTGCGGTCGTTCCACTCGAGCTGATCCCGCGACGCGAGGCGCAGGTACGCTTCGTGGACGAGTCCGGTGGGGCTGAGAGTCCGGTGGGCCGCGTTGCGATCGAGGTGGTGGGCGGCGAGGGCGCGCAGATCGTCGTAGAGGAGGCCCACCAGGCTCTCGAAGGCCCCCTGGTCCCCGTCGCGGACGGCGCGGAGGCTCCGGGTGATCGGTGAAACGTCTTCCATCTCGACTCCGGCGGGCGAGCGGGTCGCTCACGAGCGACGGCCACACGCTCCCAATCGCGCCCAAATCACAGTCGGGTAACGACTTACCAGTCTAGCAGTTTTCGTGACCGGATTCGCCTCTCGCCGACGTTATCCTTGAAACACCCCTCTTGCCTGCACCGGAGCGCACAAATGGCCGGATTCACCCCGATGAGACCTCTTCCGCGCGTGGGCGCGGGCCCAGCTTCCTTTCGTCGCCGGAGCGATCGCCTCGCCCGGGCCGCCGTGGGCGTGCTGCTTGCGGTCGGCCTCGCGACGCCGGCCCTCGCACAGCTCGAGACCCCGTTCGACACGGACCTCGGTGGCTGGGTCGTGCAGGGCGACAACGTTTACTTCTGGAACGACGTCGACGGGAACCCGGGCGGCTGCATGGAGATCGACGACGCCGCGTCCGGTCCCTGGAGTGTTGCGCTGTGCCCGCCGGAATGGACCGGCGACTGGTCCGCGTTGACGCCGCTGGACTCGCTCTCCTACGACGCGAAGCACGTTCCCTCCGCCGGGCAGAACGGCGGCCCGCCGTACATCTTCCGCATCGAGGGACCGGGCGGCGCGGCCGAGTACCGGCAGACGGGCTTCCCGGCCGACACGTGGAACCACTTCTCGGCGCCGATCGATCCGGCCGCGTGGACGTTGCGCTCGGGCACCTGGAACGACCTGATCGAGAACGTCGTGCTGCTCACGGTGGCGGCGGAGATGATCTCGGGCGACGAGATCGTCTTCCTCGACAACATCCGTCTCACCGGCAATCCGCTCCCGCCGTTCCGGGAGTGCGAGACCGAGGACTTCGAGCTGAACGTGTTCGGATGGATCGCGGAGAGCGGCGGCATCACGCATGTTCCGGACGACGGCGATCCCGGAGCGCACCTGCGGTTCCAGGAGAGTGGCGGCTCCGGTCGACTGCTCGCGCCGGCCTGGTACCTCGGCGACTGGTCCTCGATGAACGGCACCGGCGCGATCGCGTTCTCCTTCTATCTGGAGACCGTGCCCGTGGCCGGCCGCGAGGTGCGCGTGGAACTCGCCGGACCGGGCGGCAGCGCGTACGTGTCCCTGCCGAGTGACGACCTGCTGCCGGTGCGACGTCTTTGGCGTCCGCTCTCGTGGCCGCTGGATTCCTCGACCTGGACCGTGACCTCCGGGACGTGGGCGGCGCTGCTCGCCGACGTGCAGGAGTTCGCGATCTCCGCCGACGTCGCGACGGGCAACGACCGGTGGGGCATCGACAATCTATCGCGCGGTGCGGCGGGTTGTGTGGCCGCGCCCGCGAACCCGATCCAGTTCCACCTGCCGGACTACTCGGTGTGCGGGTACATCCCGTTCCGCGGCGCGTCCGCTCTCGCGCGCAACCCCCAGGACGGCGGGCTCTACACGCTCGTGAACGTGAGCGCGACGTCGGGCGGCGGCGTGTATCCGCTCACCGGTCCGGACGCCGGTGTGCGCTGGCACTCGTACTCGTCACCGATCGGACTCGTGTTCACGGCGGACGGTGACGGCTTTGCCACCGAGAACAATGCCGGCATCCTGCACCGCTTCGTGGGCGCGGAGTCCACGTCGGTGTGGGCGAACACGTTCTCGAGCGGCGACGACGATCCCGCCGGTCTGGTGGTGGCGCCGCCCGGATTCGACGGCCCGAACGTGAGCGCGGGCGATCTCCTGATCGCCGATCACGGCAACTCCGGCCCCGACAACATCTGGGCGGTCACGCCGGAGATCGCGAACAGCGAGCGGATCGTCGTCCCGGATCCCGGCAGCGTGGACTGGTACGACCTCACGACGGACGGCAACACCGTGTGGGCCGTGGATCAGCTCGACGACGACGTGATGACGGTCATTCACCCGGACGGCACGACGTCGCCGCTCACGCTTTCCCAGAACGTCGTGAACTCCCGTGCGGTCGCGTTCGACTCCGGACAGGGCTACCTCTACTCCGTGCAGACGACCGGGACGCTGGGGCTCTACCGGATTCATCCGGGCACGGGCGACGTCGCACTGGTCGCGACCGGGTTCGGCACGTTCGGCTCCGGCAACCTCGAAATCGACGCGGGCAACCGTCGCCTGTGGATCGCCGACGACAGCCAGAGTCGCGTGTGGGAGATCTGCCTTCCGTCCGTGGTGGCGGTCGGTGATCCCGACCTCGCGGTGTCCGGCCTCGCGCTCTCGCTGCGACCGCATCCGATCGCGAAGGACACCCAGATCGCGTTCCAGCTGCCGCGCGCGTCGGACGTTCGCATCGACATCCTCGACCTCGCGGGCCGGCGCGTTCGCACGATCCGCCCCGGCGAGCTGCCGGCGGGGCCGGCCCAGGTCCGCTGGGACGCGCGCAGCGAGACCGGCGGCCGGGTCGCGGCCGGCGTGTACTTCGTACGGGTGGAGGCGGCGGGCGAGGTGCGCACCCACAAGGCGGTGGTCCTGCGGTAGGCCCGGTGGCGTGTCCGGATCCGGGGCCCGTTTCCGCTTTTCCGGTGTAGACCCGATTCTCGCCCTCCTGGGGCCGTCTTCACCGGAGCTGACCCATGCCGCGCCCGCACCTCCTGCTGATCCCACTCCTCGCTGCGCCGCTCGCGATCCTGGCCCTGTCCCGGGGCCCGGCCGGTGACTTCACGCCCGCGACCCCGGCGGCCTTCGACCTGGATCACCGCCCCGCCAAGGGGCCCGAGCTCGAGCGGTGGTACTTCGGTCGCTGGTACGCGCCGGAGCCGCCGGAGCTCTCGGCGGACTTCCTGGATCGCGCCTGGACCGAGCTTCGCGCGATGCCTTCCGAGGACACCGCGGGGCGCGCCGTGAACGCCTGGCAGCTCGAGGGCCCGCTCACGATGCAGCAGTCCACGGGCGCGCGGTGGACGGGTCGTGTTCTCGACATCGATCTCACCACCGGCACGCCGCGGATCGCGTCTGCGAGCGGCGGCCTGTGGACCCACGAGTTCCTGTTTCCGGTGGCGATGTCCGATGACCTCACGAGTCTCGCGATCGGATCCGTGGACACCGATCCCACGGATCCCGATCACATCCTCGTGGGCACCGGCGAGTACGGCGTTCGCTTCGGTACGGGCATCTGGGAATCCCGGGACGGCGGCCTGAGCTGGACCCGGGTCCACGCCGCGAAGATCTACACCGTGCGACTGCGGTTCGATCCGCACGATCCGGATCGCGTGTTCGCGGCCGGGGCGAGCCTGCACCGCTCGACGGACGGCGGCGCCACGTGGCAGCTGTCCGCGGCCGGCGTGTTCACCGATCTCGCGTTCGACCCCGTGACTCCGAACGTGATCTACACGTACGAGATCGGGCAGGGCCCGCAGAAGAGCACGAACGGCGGGACGAGCTGGTCGAACCTCGGCGCGCTGCCGGGGAGTCCCACGCTCGGTCGCGGCGCGATCGCGGTGGCGCCGACCACCCCGAACTACGTCTACTGTTCCGTCGCGAACAACGACACCGTGAACAAGCAGTACGGACTCGAGGGTCTGTACCTCTCCACGAACGGCGGCTCCACCTGGCTCGATCGCACGCCGAGCACGAACTACATGGGGAACCAGGGCTGGTACGACAACGTCCTCGCCGTGCATCCGCTGTCGCCCACCATCGTGCTCGCCGCCGGCGTACAGCTCATGTACTCGAACAACGCGGGCTTCTCGTGGAGCCAGGTCAGCGACCCGGACCTGCACGTGGACTACCACGCGATCGAGTGGCGGGATGATGCGAGTCGCGTGTACGTGGGCAACGACGGCGGCTACATGTACTCGAGCGACGGCGCGCAGACCTGGAGCTCCACCGTCAACATCCTGCCCGTGACGCAGTTCTATCACTTCGACACCGCGGAGGACGACGGCACGGTGATCGTGGGCGGCACGCAGGACAACGGATTCGCACGCACGTCGAACGGCGGGTCGACCTGGGATCGTCCGTTCGGCGGGGATGGCGGCTGCGTGGTGGTCGATCCGTTCGACTCCACGCGCTGGTGGGTCACGAACGGGGTGTACAGCGGCAACTGGGCGTTCCAGCGGCTGCGTACCACGGACTCCGGAGCGACCTGGGCCACGCAGAACAGCGGCATCGCGGCCTCGGACCAGTGGGCGCCGGAGATCCGCGACGACGGCGTGAATCCCGTGTGGCTCTACACGACCTCCGGCGGATGGGTCTACCGATCCACGTCGGCGGGCACGAGCTGGACTTCGCTGACGGCGAGCAACTTCGGGGTGAACATCGCGTCGCTCACCGTGCCGGACTACAGCACGTCTCTCGGATCCATCGTGTACGCCTGCCTCGACGCGAACCTCGACGGCACGCGGCTGCGTGTCTACAAGGACAACGCCTGGGCGGAGCGCGGCTGGGGCTTCGACAACTCCGTGCGCAAGGTCGCGAAGGTGCCGGGCTCGAACGCCTACCGCGCCTATGCACTCATCAACGGCACGAACTCCGCGCCCAAGGTCTGGCGTACCGACAACGGCGGCAACGCGTGGGACGACATCACGGGCAATCTCCCGGACTGGATCCCGGTCGCCGACGTGGTGCAGCACCCGCTCGACTCGAGCCAGCTGTTCCTCGGCACCTCGTTCGGGTGCTTCCGCAGCAACAACGGCGGTGAGCTCTGGGAGCGCTGGAACAACGGACTGCCGGAAGCCACGATCGTGACCGAGATGCTCGGCGTGGACAGTCTCTCCACGAACGGAAAGTTCTACGTGTACATCGCCACGTACGGGCGCGGCGTGTGGTCGCGTGAGATCGCGGGCGAGGATCCGGTCGACGTGGCGGAGCTGCCGGATTCGCGTCCGGACGTGGTGCTGGAGGCACCGCGGCCGAACCCCGCGCGCGGGCGGACGTCGATCGCGTACACGCTGCCGAAGGCGGCGGAGGTGGACCTCTCCGTCTACGACGTGGCGGGGAGAAAGGTGGCCACGCTCGCGAGCGGACCGGTGGAGGCGGGCCGGCACTCGGTGGACCTGGCGGGAGAAGCGCTCGCGGCCGGCGTGTACTGGGCGCGGCTCGTGGCGCCGGGGGTGGAGAAGACGCAGAAGATCGTGCTGGTCCGGTAGGCCCGGCGAGACTTCATTGGCCGCCGCGACGTCTGGGGAGACGTTCGCGGTCGGTCTGAACGGGGGCCCCGAGTACTAGGGCCCCCGTTCTCGTGGGGGGCGGCGACTTGCGGAGGATCGGCTCCGTTCGCTTGCATTCGGGGGCGCCGGGGAGCACGATCGAATCCATGGACTCGGTCTCCTCTCGGCCGAGGATCTTCCGCCACGGGAGGAGGGATCATGTTTCGTTCGATCTGCGGGGTGGTCGCGTCGTATCTCGCGATCTCCGTTTCGGCTTCGCCGCTGTTCGCGCTGGAGCGTGCCAGGGAGCTCGCCCTG
>JAGQIB010000008.1 GCA_020431545.1 Gemmatimonadota bacterium | reverse complement strand
TGGGTCATGGCGATCGGGAACCCGTTCGGCTATCTGCTCGACGACCCGCACCCGACCGTGACCGCGGGCGTGGTCAGCGCGCTCCATCGCGACATCCTGTCGGAACGCGAGGACACGGACACGCTGTACAAGAACATGATCCAGACGGATGCCGCGATCAATCCCGGGAACTCGGGCGGAGCCCTGGTGAACGCGCTGGGAGAGGTGGTCGGCATCAACACCTTCATCTTCTCCAAGTCGGGCGGAAGCCACGGCATCGGGTTCGCGATCCCGATCCGCACCGCGCAGCGCGTGATGCAGGAGATCGAGGCGCACGGCGGGGTGCGCGAGGTCTGGATCGGAGTGCGAATCCAGGAGATTCCGGACGTGCTCGCGGAGAGCATGGAGCTGGAGTCGAACGAGGGAGTCATCGTGGCGTCCGTGGACGACGGAAGTCCGGCCGATCGCGCCGGGATCCGGCGCGGGGACGTCATTCGCCGGATCGCGGGCGACCGCATCCGCAACTTCGACGACGCGCGACGCGCCCTCTACGGGGTTCTGGTGGGCGACGAGCTGGAGTTCCAGGTGGAACGGAACGGCAAGCTCTCCCAGCACGTGCTCGCGGTGGTGGAGCGCCGATGATCGATCGCTATTCGCGTCCCGAGATGGCGGGACTGTTCACGGACCAGCGGAAGTTCGAAACCTGGCTCGCGATCGAGATCGCGATCCTGGAAGCGCTCGCGGATGCCGGCGAGGTGCCGGCGGAAGACGTCGCCACGGTGCGCCGCGACGCGCGCGTCGACGCGGTGCGGATTGCGGAGATCGAGCGGGAGACGAACCACGACGTCGTGGCGTTCCTGCGCAACGTCTCCGAGACCGCTGGGGAGGCGGCGCGATGGGTTCACCTCGGCGTGACGAGTTCCGACGTCGTCGACACCGGGTGGGCGATCCTGCTGAAGGAGGCGGGGCAGCACCTGATCGCGGGTGTGGATCGCCTCCGCGACGCGATCGCGCGCCGGGCCCGCGAGCACCGTCACACGCCGATGATCGGTCGAACGCACGGCGTGCACGCGGAGCCCACGACGTTCGGCCTGAAGCTCGCCGTGTTCTGGAAGGAGCTGGAACGGGACCGCGAGCGCCTCGTGCACGCGGTGGAGGGGATGTCCGTCGGCAAGATCTCGGGTGCGGTCGGAACGTTCGCGCACCTCGATCCCTCGGTCGAGGAGTTCGCGTGTCGACGCCTCGGCCTCACGCCCGCGCCGATCTCCACCCAGATCCTGCAGCGCGACCGGCATGCGGAGTACGCGTTCGCGCTCGCGGTGATCGGCGCCACCCTGGAGAAGCTCGCGCTGGAGGTCCGCCACCTGCACCGGACCGAGGTCCGCGAGGTGCAGGAGCAGTTCACGAGCAAGCAGACCGGATCGTCTTCCATGCCGCACAAGCGGAATCCGATCCTGTGCGAGCGGATCTGCGGGCTCGCGCGCGTGCTGCGCGGCAACCTGCAGGTCGCGCTCGAGAACGTGGCGCTCTGGNNACATCTCGCACTCGTCGGCCGAGCGCGTCATCCTGCCGGACGGCTGCATCCTGCTCGACTACCTGCTCGCCAAGACGACGGCACTCGTGGACGCGCTCGTGGTGTACCCGGAGAACATGCAGGCGAACCTGGAGCGGATGCGCGGACTCGTGTTCTCGCAGAACCTGCTTCTCGATCTGATCCGCAAGGGCCGCACGCGGGGCGAGGCCTACCGCGCGGTGCAGGCCGCCGGGGCGCGGGTCTGGGACGACGGCGTGTCGTTCCGGGAGGCCGCGCTGGCGGATCCGTCGATCCGCGAAGTGCTGTCCGAGAAGGAGATCGACGCGGCGATCTCGCTCGAGCGATCGCTCCGCAACGTGGACCGCGTGTTCGAGCGCATCGGCATCGAGGAGGCCGCCCTTGCCCGCTGACGGGACGAAGGCCGGCGCGGACGTCCGGCGCCTCGCGTTCACGGACGGCTCCGACGATCTGATCCGGCGCCAGGTCACGGAGAACGGGCTGTCGTTCACGCGCGAGGAGGCGCGCGATCTCGCGCGTCTGCTCGGTCGCGATCCCACCCTGCTCGAGGCGCACCTGTTCGACACGATGTGGTCCGAGCACTGCTCGTACAAGTCGAGCAAGCCCGTCCTCAAGAAGTACCTGCCGACGACCGGTCGCTTCGTGGTGCTCGGCCCGGTGGAGGACGCGGGCGTGGTCTCGATCGGCGCGCACGACGGCGTGGAGTGGTCGGTGGCGATCGGGCACGAGAGTCACAACCACCCGAGCCAGGTCGTTCCGTACGAGGGCGCCGCCACCGGCATCGGCGGCATCGTGCGCGACGTCTACTGCATGGGCGCCGACGTGTTCTGCACGCTCGACTCGCTCCGCTTCGGCGACCTGGATGGTCCGAACGCGGAGCGCTGCCGCGAGATCATGCTCGGCGTGGTGGAAGGGATCGCCGGCTACGGCAACCCGCTCGGCATTCCGAACCTGGGCGGCGAGACTGTCTTCCATCCCGGCTACGACGACAACTGCCTCGTCAACGTGATCTGCGCCGGCGTGATGCGCACGGATCGCCTCGTGCACAGTGCGGTGCCGGCCGAGGCGCGGAACGAGCCGTACGATCTCGTCCTCGTGGGCAAGGGAACGGACTCCTCGGGTTTCGGGGGCGCGGCCATGGCGTCGCGCATCCTGGATGCGGAGGAGGACAACCGATCCGCGGTCCAGGTGCCGGATCCGTTCCTCAAGCGCGTTCTCCGGAACGCCACGCTCGAGGTGCTCGAGGTCGCGGCGGAGCGGGGCATCGCCGTGGGCTTCAAGGACCTCGGCGCGGGCGGCATCGCGTGTCTGTCGTCCGAGATCGCGCACTCCGGCGGCGTTGGCGTCGAGCTCGACCTCGAGCGCGTTCACCTGCAGGAGGCGGGGCTCCCGCCCGAGATCATCGCATGCGCGGAGACCCAGGAGCGTTTCGGCTGGGCCGTGCCGCGCTGGTTCGCGCCCGAGGTCGTGCGGATCTACAACGAGGTGCACGAGCTTCCCAGGGTCAGTCGCGGCGCCGCCGCCACGGTGATCGGCCGGTTCCTGCCGGACGAAGAGGTGATGCGCGTGCGCTGGCACGGCGAGATCGTCGCCGAGGCGCGGACCGAGGACATCACGGCCGGCGTCGTCGCGCAGCGGTTCGCGGCGGATCCGCGGGAGCGGGCGCGGGAGGACGTGAGCTGGAACGGAGACACGCAGAAGCTCCGGACACTCGCGCTGGAGGTCCTCGCCTCGCCGAACATCGCGTCCAAGCGCGAGCTCTACTCGCACTACGACCAGGAGGTCCGCGGCGAGACCTACTTCCGTCCGGGCGAGGCGGACGCGGGCGTGTCGCTCCCCGTGCCCGGTGCGCCGATCGGCGTGGCGCTCGCGGCCGACGGAAACCCCCGCTACGGCGAGCTCGACGCCTGGTGCGGCGGCGCCACGGCGATCGCGGAGTCGGTGCGCAACGTCGTGTGCGTGGGGGCGCGGCCGCGCGCGCTCACGGATTGCCTGAACTTCGGCAATCCGGAGAAGCCCGAGGTGTACCGCGACTTCGTCGACGCGGTGCGCGGGCTTTCCGATGCGGCGCGCGGCATCGGCACGCTCGAGCTGGACGAGCCGGAGGCGCTCCCGTTCGTGAGCGGCAACGTGAGTCTGTACAACGAATCCTCCACGGGCCGCGCGGTTCCTCCGTCGCCGATCGTGTGCTGTCTCGGGGTCTT
>JAGQIB010000122.1 GCA_020431545.1 Gemmatimonadota bacterium | reverse complement strand
CGCGAGCGATGAAGCCATCCGTGAGCCCCGCACTCTGCACGCCGGTGAAGCTGCCGTAGTTGGAATCGCTGCAATACTGCGAAACGCCGTTGCCGAGCACGCTGGGGATGGCCGTACCGGGATCCACCGTGAAGCCTGGCCCGCCTGGGAAGATGAGCGACTGCTGAAAGGAGCCGGTGAATATCACCTGGCCTGGCGCCGTGTGGGCCACGGCCCCGGGTGACTTCGCCGATCGACCACCGAACTGCTGGGCCTCGTTGAGCGAGAGATCGCTGGCGCTGTGCCGGGCCACGAACAGGTCTTCGGTGCCCGTGGCCATGAAAATGCCATTGGCGCCATAATGCTGCGCGAGGCCGGAGAACTGACACTGGAACCACCCCAGCACCGCGATATCATCGTTCCAGACAGAGAGCGCGTTCACCCCTACGCCTTCGGCCGATCCCATGGTCTCGTGATCGAGCAACGCACCGGCGGTGCTCACCGCGAGCAGGTAATAGGCATCGGTGAATCCCGCCGGTATGCTCACCACAGGCGGCCCGGACCACACCATGGTGCCCTGCACATCTCCCACGAGGAGCAACCTTCCGTCAGGCCCCACCACCATGTCGCGTACATGATTGAAGCCCGCGCCACCGAATCGGCGGAACCAATCCTCATGGCCATCCGAATCGTACTTCACCAGAAAGGATGCGTTCAGCAGCGCGTTGTCATGCACCGCATCGAAGGTGATGGTGTCGCTGAACTGGCCTGTGACGAAGATGTTTCCGGCGTTGTCATGCACCACATCCACCGCGCGGTCATCGTATTTGGCGGTACCGCTTCGCACCCATTGAATGGCGCCAGCGGCAGACCACTTCGCTATGAAGACATCGGCGCTGGGGACTCCTGTGTCCGGATTGAGCATGCTCGTGAGGCCTTGTCCATCCCAGGTCGCCGAGCCACGGAACTCACCCGCCACGCAGATGCTGCCATCAGCCGCGATGCTCATGCCACCGGGCCTGTCGGTACCGGCGCCTCCCCCGCCCTGCCGGAGCCAGATCAGCGTGCCCGTGGCCTTGTCCAATTGCGCGAGGAACATGTCGGCGGTGCCGCCCACACTGGTCATAGGTTGCCCTTGGAAGGTCGCGCTGCCCAGGAACTCGCCGGTGATCGCGAGCACATCGTTGCTGCCCAGAGCCAGCTTGAGCGCTCGATCGATCCCTGGCCCGCCACCCTGCTTGAACCAGACCAGGCCACCCGCCGCGTTCAGCTTCGCCACGAAGACGTCCCAGCTGCCCGCGTTTGCCGTCTGGACCGCCCCCGTCGTCGTCGGAAAGTTCGTCGAGAACACCTGCCCCGTCACGTACGCCGCGCCCGCCCCGTCCACCGCGATGCCATGCGCCTCTTCGTTGCTCGCCCCCCCGAGATACGTCGAGTACTCCCACACCGGGTCAATCACCAAAACCCGACCCCGGTCATACGACCCCACCTCGAAACCCACGCGCTCCCCCCCGAGCACCCGATACCGCGCCACCACCGGCACCCGCCGCCCGTCGCGACGGATCACGCCCGCCCCGCTCGTCCCACCCACGCGATCCAGCAACGCCACCACGTCGGCCGGCGAGACGTCTCCCCGTTCGACCGCGGCGCGGTCCACGTCGACGCGGAGCTCCCGTGCGCTGCCACCGTACGCCTGCGTCCCCGCGACTCCGGGTACGGCGGTCAGCGCCGGGAGGATCCGCTCGTCCAGAAGGTCCCGCAGCGTTTCCGGCGGCAGGTCCCCCGTCATCCGGAACACGAAGAACGCTCCGGGATCGATCTGCTCGGGAAGCACGCGCTGGAGATCCGGCGGATCGAGACCCGGGGGCAACGCGTCGCGCAGGCCGGCGAGCGTGTCCGACGCCTCGACTTCCGCGAGGTCGAGATCCGTGCCGCGCACGTACTCGACCTGCACGAACGCCACGCCCGGCAGCGAGAGCGACGAGATCTCCTCCACCGCGCGGAGACGACCGAGCGCCGCCTCCGCCCGCGACGTGACGAGCGCCTCCATCTCCTCGGGCGACGCCTCCGGCCACACGAACCGCACGACGAGTCGCGGCAGCTCCACGTCCGGGGCGAGACTCAGCGGAATGCCCGGCAACGCGGCGAGGCCGAGCGCCACGCCGGCGATCGCGATTGCGGCCGTGCCGATCGGCCGACGCACCGGCCACGCGAGCGCCTTCATCGCTTGCTCCCGCCGAGTCGCACGAACAGGACCGGCAGCACCAGCAGCGTGAGCCCCGTCGCCGACGCGAGTCCTCCCGCCGCCACCGCGGCGAGCGGCGCGCGCAGCTCCGCGCCGGTGCCGAACCAGAGCGGCACGAGCCCGAGGACCGTCGTGAGCGTGGTCATCACGATCGGACGGAAGCGCCGTTCGCTCGCGAGACGCACCGCATCCTCGGCCGAGAGGCCTTCGTCCGTGTAGCGGCGGAACAGGTCCACCTCGAGGATCGCGTCGTTCACGGCGATCCCCACGAGCACGATGCCGCCGATCGCCGCCATCGCACTGAGAGACGAGTTCGTCGCCCACAGCGCCAGCGCGACTCCGGGCAGCGCGAGCGGCACCGCCGCGAGCACGAGCAGCGGCAGGCGCACGGACTCGAACTGCGCGGCCAGGATCAGCAGGACGAGTCCCGTCGAGAGCGCGAGCGCGCGCCCGAGCCCCGCGAGCGTCTGCCGCATCTCACGCCACGCGCCTCCGAAGCGCCAGGTGACGCCGGAAGGAAACGTCGTGCCGGCCGCGGCGGCCTCGAGCGAGCGCCGCACCTGATCGGCCTCGCGCAGCGGTCCGTTCCAGCGGATCGACGCGACACGGGCCTGGTCCTCGCGCAGTCGCGTGGCCGGCGCCTGCTCCGTGACGACATCCACGAGCTCGGACAGCGGCACGGTGCGTGCCCCGACGGCGACCGTCGCCCGGAACGGATCGTCCGCCGGCGCGTGCAGCACGACCGGGATCTCCTCGTCGAAGCGGGTGAGACGGGTCGCCGTGTGGCCCGACGTCAACGCCTCCACCGCGGCCAGGAGATCGTCCTCCGTGAGACCGAGTCGCCAGAGCGCCTCGGGCCGCGGGCGGAGCCTCAGGCGCGGCTCGCGTTCCGCGGCGACCACCGTGAGCGGGAACGTGGCGGCCGGCAGCGTCGACGTGGCGCGGGCCGCGATCGCATGCGCGATCTCCTCGCCGCGCCGCTCGTCCGGATCCGCGACGTCGAGCGTGAGCGTCGCCGCGCCGCCGCTCAGCAGCGTGGCGAGCTCGGGAGCGTCCGGGATCTCCACGATCGCCGCCCCCGGCCAGTCCTCCGCCGCGGCCGCGAGCGCATCCACGACGTGCCGGCGGACCTTCGCGTCGGGGCGCGCGAGCCGTACCCGCAACGTCCCGTGGTTCGGGCGGCGCGCGTCGTCGCCCGGATCGATGGATCCCGTGTCGCCCGCCGTCGTGAACACCGACTCCACGCCCGGCAGCGCCGCGACCCGCTCCTCCAGCGCCCGGGCGAATCCGTCCGTGGCGCTCGCGTCCACGCCGGCCGGCAAGGACAGGTCGAACTCGAGATGCCCCGTTGCCACGGGGGGAAGCATCTCGCGGGGGAGACGCGCGATGCCGAGTCCGCTCGCGAGCACGAGAGCCCCGACGACGGCGAGCGTGAGCGTCGGCCGGCGGAGCGCGAAGTCGAGGGCCGCGTGGTGCGCCGCGAGCCCGGGGGTGCGCGGCCGCTCCTCGAGCGCGCCCGTGTCGCGCGACGCGAGCAGCGGGAGCAACGTGAGCGACACGACCCAGCTCACCAGCAACGACACGCTGACCGCGATCGCGAGGTCGCGGCACAACGCGCCGAGCGCGCCCGGTACGAACGCGAGCGGCACGAACACGGCGCACGTCGTCAACGTGGACGCGAGGACCGGCCACGCGATCTGTCGCGCACCCTGCACGGCCGCCACCGACGCCGGCACGCCGTCGCGGCGGAGGCGGTCCACGTTCTCGAGGCAGACGATGCCGTTGTCCACGAGCATGCCCACGCCGAGCGCGAGACCGCCGAGCGACATCAGATTCAGGGACACGCCCGCGAAGTCGAGCACCAGAAACGTCACCACCAGGGATACGGGCAACGCGAGGAACAGGCGCAGAGGGGAGCGAGCGTCCCGCAGGAAAGCGAAGAGCACACCGAACGCGAGCAGGCCGCCGAGCGCTGCGGACTGCCCCACCCCGGTCACGGCGCGGCGCACGAAGGGCGACGAATCGGCCACGACCTCCACGTGCACGTCGGGGAACTCCGCCGCGAGTCGCTCGACCTCCTCGCGCGCGCGGCGGGAGACGTCGAGCAGGTTGCGCCCGGCCTGGCGCCAAACGAGCACGCCGACGGCCGGCTCGCCGTCCAGACGCACCCATCCCTCGGGCGCGGCCTCGCCCTCCTCCACCCGCGCGACGTCGCGCAGGGCGAGCGCCGGCCCGCCCGCGCGCGAGAGCGTCACCCCGGCGACGTCGGCGGCGGTGGCGAGCTCGGACTCCACGCGGACCGGGAAGCGCAGGCCGCCGCGGCGCAACGCGCCCCCCGACGTCGCCACGCTCGCGCTCCGGATCGAGCGCGCCACGTCCGAGACGTCGAGGCCGGCGGCGCGCAGTCGCTCCTCGTCGAGCGACACGGTGATCTCGGGCTTCGGCGCGCCGACCACGAGCGCACGGGCGACTCCGTCGAGCTGCTCGAGCCGCGGCACGAGGATCTTCTCCGCCCAGTCCGCGATCGCGGCTGCCTCCGGGGCCGCGATGGCGAACACGAGGGCCGGGCTCTCCTCCCCCGCGCCGCCGAGCACGAGCGGACGCTCCACGTCCGGCGGAAACGTCCACCGCACCGCGTCGAGTCGCTCGCGCAATCCCACGAGCGTCAGCGCCGGATCCACGCCGCGGTGCAGCTCCGCCGTAAGCGCCACGCCGCCGGACACCACGCGCGATCGCACGCGTCGCACGCCGGGCGCGGACAGCACCGCGTCCTCGGCCGGGCGCGCCACCGCCTCCTCGATCTCGGGCACGCCGGCCGTCGGCCAGCCGATCCAGATGCGCACCGCCTCCGACCGCAGGTCCGGCAGCAGCGAGACCTCGAGGCGCGCGAGGGACACGACACCGAGCAACGTCGCGGCGAGGAACAGCATCGACGTCGCGACGGGCCGCCGCACACTGAGCGCCGGCAGTCTCATCGGAGACGGACCTTGACCGGCGCGGCGTGCGCGAGCGTCTGGTGGCCGTCGACGAGCACGGTGTCGCCGGGCGAGAGACCCGAGGTGATCTCGACCAGCGTGCGCGACTCGAGACCGGTCTCCACGTACTGCCACTCCGCCCGGCCGTCCGTCGCGCGGAAGACCAGGAGGCGTCGATCCCGCTCCAGCAGCGCCTCGCGGGGGACCGCGAGGCGATCCGCGTGCGAGACGGCCGCGATCTCCACGTCGGCGTACATGCCGGGACGAACTCGGCCGTCCCCGTTCGGCAGCACCACGCGGGCGAAGCCCGTACCCCGTTCCGGATCGAGCTCGGGTTCCAGGGCGTCGATCGTGCCGGCGAACGTCTCGCCGGGATACGCGGGAAAGCGAGCCACGGCGGGGGCACCGGCGTGAAGACGCCCGAAGTCCGCTTCCAGGACCTCCACGCGCAGACGGGCCGGCCGGCTCGCCACCAGCGTCAGCGCGGGACGCGCCGCGTCCGCCCACTCGCCCACGACGACCCGGACGTCGCCGATCTCGCCGTCGAAGGGCGCGCGCAGCGTGCACTGCGCGAGGTCGTACTCCGCGCGCGCGAGCGCCGCCCGCGCCTCCGTGATGCCGTTGCGATCCTCGATGAGACGTCGACGCTCGGCCGACAGCGTGGAGTCCGCGAGCCCCAGCAGGTCGAAGTCGGAGAGAGCGCGGGCGAGGCGGGCGCGGGCCTGGTCGCGCGCGATCTCGAACGTGCGGGGGTCGAGGGTGAGCAGCGCCTGTCCGCGCCGGACGCGATCCCCCTCGGCGACGTCCACGCCGGTCACGACGCCTCCGACCGCGCACGACAGTTCGGCCCGCCGGTCCGCCTCCGCGCGTCCCGTCGCGCGCACGTCCTCCACGAAGTCGCCGCGCTCGACGACGTAGCCTTCCACCGGCAAGGGCGCGAGGCGCTTCGCGGTCGAGTCGGCGCCCGCCTCCGCATCGACGACGTCGGCCGATTCCGACGTTGCCCCGCCCGTCTCCGCCCGCGACTCCCCGCGGGAGCACCCGGAGATCGCGATTGCCGCGCCGAGCACCACCAGTGCCGCGCGCGCTCCCGACCAACGGGCCGGCGTCGCTCGTGAAGTTCCGTTCCGTTCTTCCAGACGAGTCCGCATCATGCGGTCGCCCTATGGAAGTCCCGTGCCAAACGGAAAAGGGCGCCCGCAGGCGCCCATGAGGCGTTCTCTCTCTTCCCGGAAGGTCAACTCCCCATCCGGGGAGCCCCGGATGGGGAATTCCGGCGCCTCGATTCCCGTCGCCGATCCCCCGGCGGCGGGTCGAGCCGGAGACTAGCGGACGAACTCGACGCGCGCGTCAACGCCCTCGCCGAACACCCGCGCGACGTACGCGCCGGCCGGCGCCTCGGCGCCGTTCGTCACGATCCCGTCCCAGACCACGAAACCGGCGCCGGCCTCGAGCGGCAACGCCACGACCGCGACCGGATCGCCCCCGACGGGACGGATCTCGATCGAGACCTCGGGGCGAGGCTCGGACAGGCGAACCCAGAACACGGTCTGCGCGAGATCCGTGATCGGGTCCGCGGTGAAGTCGACGACCACGATCCCGGGCGGGTGGGCGGCCTTCGTCGCGGGGCGATCGGCGACCGGATCGGCGGCCGACGCCGCCGGGACGACCGCGAGCGAGGCCGCGAGGAGCAGCAGGGTGCGATGCATGAAGTACCTCCTGGCCCCGAGCATACCCGACCCGTCCCCTCCCGCGGGGCGCTTCCCGACGCCGCGACGTTCGAAGCTGGGCAGGAATCGGCAGACGCGATCGATCGCGGGGTTTCCTGACACCACGTTGACACGTTCGCGACCGGATCCCTACGATCGTCGTTCGCCTCGACCCGGAAAGGGAATCCATGCGGTCCGTACTCGTCACCGGCGGCGCCGGCTTCATCGGCAGCCACCTCGTCGACCGGCTTCTGGCGCGCGGACACCGCGTCGTGGTCGTGGACAACTTCTTCCTCGGGAAGCGCGAGAACCTCGCGGACGCGCAGGCCGCCGCCGGCGATCGGCTCGTGATCCGCTACGAGGACGCCGCCGACGCCGTTGCGATGCGAGAGATCGTGGAGCGGCACGAGGTCCGCGACGTCTACAACCTCGCGACGAAGGCGCTCGAGTACTCGTTCGACAACCCGCGCGGTGCCTACGAGGTGAACACGTCGATCGCGCTGACGCTCGCGGAGCTGCTGCGCAAGGGACACTACGAGCGTCTCGTCCACACGAGCAGCTCCGAGGTGTTCGGGACGGCGATCACGCGACCCATGGGCGAGGATCATCCGCGCAACCCCACCACGACGTACGCCGCCGGCAAGGCCGGCGCGGACCTCGCGCTGCAGTCCTACCTGCGCTCCTTCGATCTCGACATCCGGATCGTGCGCCCGTTCAACAACTACGGGCCGCGCCAGAACGCGGGCGCGTACGCGGGCGTCGTGCCGAAGACGATGGAGCGGCTCCTCCAGGGGCAGCCGCCGATCCTGCACGGCGACGGGTCGCAGGGACGCGACTTCGTCTACGTGGAAGACGTCGCGGCGGGCCTCGTGGCCGTGGCGGAGTGCCCGGAGGCGCGCGGCGGCGAGTTCAACATCGCGTCCGGCCGTGAGACGTCGATCCGCGAGCTGCTCGACAACATGGTCGAGCTCGCGGAGTTCCGCGGCGAGTGGATCCGCGAGCCGCGCCGCACCGCCGACGTGGACCACCACATCGGCGACGCCTCCCGCCTCGCCCAGGTCGTCGGTTTCACGCCGCCCACGAGCATCCGCGAGGGACTGGCCCGCACCTGGGACTGGTACTCGTCGCGCTCGGGTGTCTCCGGAGTGTCCCGTTGATCCCGCTCGCGAAGCCCTGGTTCGGGCCCGAGGAGGAGGCCGCCGTCGCCGAGGTGCTGCGCTCCGGCTGGGTCGCGCAGGGACCGACGTGCGCGCGCTTCGAGGACGAGTTCGCGGCGACGGTCGGCGTGCCGCACGCGATCTCCGTCTCGTCGTGCACGACCGGACTGCATCTCGCGGTGATCGCGTGCGGCGTGAAGCCGGGCGACGAAGTGATCCTGCCGTCGTACACGTTTCCCGCCACGGCGAACGCGGTGCTCTACGAGGGAGCCGTTCCGGTGGTCGTGGACATCGAGCCCGGCACGCTGAACGTCGACCCGGCGGCGGTGGAGGCCGCGATCACGCCGCGCACTCGCGCGATCATCGGCGTGCACCTGTTCGGTTTCCCCTGCGACATCGTGCGACTCGAGGAGATCGCTGCGCGCCACGGGGTCTCGCTCGTGGAAGACGCCGCGTGCGCGATCGGGACGCGTGTCGGCGACCGGATGGCCGGCGCCTTCGGCGACGTCGCGGTGTTCTCGCTCCACGCCCGCAAGGTCGTCACGTGCGGCGAGGGCGGCGTCCTCACGACGCGCGACGCGAAGCTCGCCGAGCTCGTGGGCAGCCTGCGCACGCACGGCGCCGATCGGGACGCCGGCCGGAGACACGCCGAGGGCCCCGCGCCCACGCACGCCGAGTATGTCCGCCTCGGCTACAACTACCGGCTCTCGGACGTTCAGGCGGCGATCGCGCGCGTGCAGCTCGAGCGTCTCGAGGCGTTCGTCGCGGAGCGCGAGAAGATCGCCGCGCACTACGATGCCGCGTTCGCGGATCTCGAGGGCTTGCGCCTCCCGCCCCGCCGCGCCGGCTGGCGACACTCCTACCAGAGCTACGTGGTCGTGCTCGAGGCCGGTTCTCCCGTCTCCCCCGCGACGTTCATGGACGAGCTCGCGCGACTCGGCGTCTCCACGCGCGTCGGCACGTACGCGGTGCACCGCCAGCCGTACTTCCGGGAGCGATTCGGTGACCGCAGCCTCCCCTTCACGGAGGAAGCCGCGGATCGCTCCGTGGCGCTCCCGCTGTTCTGCGGCCTGACGGAGTCGGATCAGGGCCGGGTGGTGGAGGCCGTGAGGACCGTCTGGAGCGGTGTCAAAAGCACCTGATTGACGGTTCTTCCGCACGCCTGATACCATTCTGATCCGCGCTTCCGGGAACGCCGCAGGGAACGGCAGATCGGGGTTCGGCCCGATTTCGCGGGTCGAATCGCGCATGTCGAACCGCGGGAGTCCCTCACCGATTGCCGCCACATCGAGCCTTGCAGCCGCGCGGAGGAGTCGTTGGACCACATCGTACTCGGGCTCTACGACGGGCCGTCCGGCGGGGCGGCACTGTTGCGGGACGGCGCCCTCCTCGCGATTGCGGAAGAAGACCGCATCTCGCGCCGGACGGGAGTCGCGGGGCTTCCGCGTGCGGCCGTCCAGACGGTGCTCCACGCCACCGCGCTGCCGCCGGATCGCATCCGGGCGGTCGTGGTCGCCACCGAGAGCGCGACGTACGCGGAGGGAGTCGGCGGAGAACGTCGCCTGCCGCTGCTCGTCCGCGTATCCGAGTCGATCCCGTCTCCCGCCCCGCTCGGGCGGATGATCCGCGACTCGTTCGCCGCCGCCCGCCGCCGTCGCATCGACGAAGCGCTTCGTTCCGAGTTCGGAATCTCGTGCCCCGTGCGCTTCCTCGATCATCACCTCGCTCATGCCGTCGGCGCCTCGATCGCGACCGGGTGTCCGGACTCGCTCGCGATCACGATGGACCGCGGCGCGGACGGCATGTGGGCATCCGTGATCTCGTTCGAGCAGGGACGACCGCAGCGAATCGCGGGCGACCCCGGGTCGGGATCGATCCTGGCCTTCCTGGAGTGCGTGGCGGATCAGCTGTCCGTCCCGGAAGGGCCCGACCGCTTCGTGCGACTCGAGGAGCTCGCCGCGAGGGGTTCACACCTGCACTACGAGCAGCTCGCGCCCTACGTGACGTTCCACGAGGGATTCGTGCGCGTCGACGAGTCCGTGCTCGGGCGCAACGCCACGATCATCCGCGTGCGTACGTCCGCCCGGAAGGAAGACGTCGCGGCGAGCGCGCTGACGGTCGCGGCGGAGGCGGTGCGCCGGTTCTGCACGCACTGGTACGTGCGCTCGGATCACGAGCGACTCGCACTCGGCGGCGATCTGTTCGAGCTGCCGTCGATGGTACGGGCCGTGCTCGAGGCGCCCGAGATCCGCGGCGTGCGGGTCGCGCCCGCCCCCGGCGACTCGGGCCTCCCGCTCGCAGCCGCATTCGCCGCGTGCCTGCCGGACTTTCTTCCCGCGCCGCAGCCGCTGCCCCAGGGAGAGCTGCCGAGTCCGTTCGTGGGCATCTCCTACACGGACGAGACGATCGGCGGCATCCTCGCCCGCGAGAGTGCCGAGTACCACCTGCGCGAGGACATTCACCAGGACGTGGGACGGATCCTGGCCGAGGGCCGCACGATCGCGCGCTTCCACGGGCCCGCCGAGATCGGCAACCTGGGACTCGGCAACCGGGCGATCCTCCGATCGCCGGAGGGCGAGTCACTCCGCAAGGGGCGTCTCGGCTTCGCTCTCCCGTCCGGCGCTTACCACGCGATGTGCACGCGCGAGGCGTTCGCGGATCTCTTCTACGCCGACGCCGAGCCGGCCGTGATGCGGAACCAGCCGGTTCCGGTGGAACCGGTGGGGACGTTCCCGGACCGCTTCCCGGATCTCGTCGGTTTCGGCGGCAAGGTCCGCGTGCACGTCGTGGACGAGTCCACGAATCCGGACCTCCACCGCGTGCTCACGGAGTTCGCGGAGTGGTCCGGGGTCGCGCTGCTCGCCGCCGCGCCGTTCCGTCTGCCGAACGAACCGCTCGTGTCCTCCCCGCGCGACGCGCTGCGCACGTTCCGACTGCTCGGTGCGGACTACGCCGCGATCGGCCACTACCTGGTCCGCGCGGATCACGAGCCGGCGTCGAAGACGCTGGAGCCCACCTCGGTTCGCGGGTGATCGGAGTCCCGACGGCGCTCGCGCGCCGATCCGAGGTTGTCGACTCGCCCGTTTTCCGGGCAAGCTCCCGAAATCGAATCTGCCGGCGCGCCGCTCGCCGCCCGACCGTTCCTGCCCTGCCCGGGAGAGTGTTTCCGTGATCCGTTTCCAGCGCGTGGGCGCCGACGCCGTGGGCGAATGGGACGCGTTCCTGGACGGGCCGACGGACGGCACGCTGTTCCACCGCCTCTCGTTTCTTTCGTATCACCCGGAAGGTCGCTTCCACGTGCACTGGCTGGAGGCCCGCCGCGACGGTCGCCTGATCGCGGTGTTGCCAGCCGCCGCGGAGGAGGAACCGGACGGCCGCGCTCTCGGCTCTCCCTACGGGGGGAGTTTCGGCGGGTTCGCGGCCGGATCGATCGGCCCCGTCGCCCATCAGGAGCTCCTGACCGCGCTCGTGAGCCACGCGCGTGAGGCCGGCTTCCGCCGGCTATGGCTGTCGTCCCGGCCCGCGCCGTACCGGATCCACGGCGAGGGCGCGGAGTTCGCGCTCGCGGCCGCGGGCGGCACGATCACCGCACGGGAGGTCACCCATGTCGCGGACCTGCGTGGGGGCGAGGAGGCGGTCCGGGCCCGGATCCGCGGCACCTCGCGACGCGGCGCGCGCAAGGCGGAACGAATCGGCACCACCGTGCGCCGCGGCGGCCGGGCCGATCTCGATGCGTTCTGGGCCGTGCTCGCCGAGGATCGCGGGCGCCTCGGCGCCACCCCGACCCACACCGCGGCCGAGCTCCACGACCTGTTCACCCGCCGTCCGGACGACTTCCGCCTGTGGGTCGCCGAGAACGGCGGACGGATCGTGGGCGGGAAGCTCGTGTTCGTCGCGACACCACGCATCGCGCTCGGCTTCTACACGGCGCGACTCGCCGTGGACGAAGCGGAGCGGTGCGCGAACCTCCTGACGGAGCGGGCGATGCTCGAGCTCGCGGCCGAGGGATTCGAGTTCCTGGACTACGGTACTTCGACGCTTCGCGGCGAGCTGCTGCCGGGGCTCTCCGAGTTCAAGGAAGGGTTCGGCGGACTTGCCTTCCTGCGGGAGACGTGGCGACTCGACCTCGACTGAGATGCGTAGGAGTCGTCCGCCGTGGTCCGGCGACGGCTAGTCGGCCGCGGCGCGCGGCAACGCGTCGAACGCCCCGAGAAGTCGCGCCTCGCGCGCCACAACCGAGTGATCCGTGGCCGCGCCCTCGTCCGCGAACTCCGCTTCGAGGATCTCGACCTGCCCGCGGCCGGCGCCCACGAGCAACCGATCGGTCGCCGGCGCCACGCGCCCCGGCCCCGGCCCGTCTCCCGGGACGACGCGCACCTTCCACACGACGACGCGCCGTCCACCCAGCGACGCGAACGCGCCCGGGTACGGACGCGTGAGACCGCGCACCCAGTTGAAGACCGCACGCGGCTCGAGCGTCCAGTCGATCGCGCCGTCGTCGGGGCGACGCTGCGGTCCGTACGTCCCCCCCGATTCCGGCTGCCGCAGCCGCGGCGCGGTGCCGTCGGCGAGTCCCGGCAGGTGACGGGCGAGCAGCTCGACCGCGGCGTCGGCGAGACGCACGCGCACGCTCGCCGCATCGTCCTCGTCCGTGATGTCGAACGGGTTCTGGCCCACGAGATCGCCCGTGTCGGTGCCCTCGTCGAAGTAGAACAGGGACGGGCCCGTGCGCGGCTCGTCGCGGATGAGTGCCCAGTTCACGGGCGCGAATCCGCGCAATCGCGGCAGCAGTGACCCGTGGATCCCGAGACAGCCACGCGGCGGCACGGCGAGGACTTCCGGCGGCAGGATCCAGCGCCAGCCGATCGCGAACAGGATGTCCGGACGCAGAGCGCGCAGCTCCTCGATCGCGGCGCGCGTCCGGAAACGTCGGCCGCGAATCCGGGGCAACCGTTCCTCCTCCGCGATCCGCGCGACGTCATCCTGCCAGGTCTCGTGCGGGCCGGGATCGAACGTGCCGACGCCGACCACGTCGTGGCCCTGGTCGAGCACCACGCGCAGGCACCGCGCGCCGATCTCCTGGCTGCCGAGAAAGACGATGCGCACGACGCGCTACCGCCTGGCGTCGTCGCGGCGGGGACGGATCGCGCGCGCGGGATCGATGCGCGCCCAGTCCTCCTCGGGGATCTCGAGCTCCTCGCCCGTCTGAGGGGCACGGACCTGGATCCGTCCCGCCTTGCGGCCGATCTCCTCGACCACGCGCCCCAGGCGGGACACGAAGCCGACGATCGCGCCGGGATTGCCGATGACGAGCGCATGCGGCGGAACGTCGCGCGTGACGACGGCGCCGGCGCCGATCATGCAGTACTCGCCGAGCGTGACGCCACACACGATCGTGACGTTCGCGCCCACGGAGGCGCCGCGCCGGACGAGCGTGGGCACGACGTGCCACTCCGGGTCGAACGCCCGCGGGTAGAGATCGTTCGTGAACGTCATGTGCGGGCCGAGGAAGACGTCGTCCTCCACCGTGACGCCATGGTAGATCGACACGCCGTTCTGGATCTTCACGCGATCACCCACGCGCACCGTGTGGTCGATGTACACGCTCTTGCCCACGATGCAGTCGCTGCCGATGATCGCCTTCTCGCGGATCTGGACGTTGTTCCAGACGCGAGTGCGCGGGCCGATGACCGCGCGCGAATCGACGTCGGCCGTGGGGTGGATGATGGGGCCGTCGCCGCTCATGGCGTTTCCTCGATAGGCACGGCCGCGCCGTTCGCGCGGATCGACCGCTCGATCGCCTCGAGCACCTCGAGCACGCGGATCCCGTTCGCGGCGTCCGTGCGGGGGTTCTTCCGGTCGCGCACGCAGTCCAGGAAGTGCTGCGCCTCGGCCTTCAGCGGCTCCCCGAGCTTCAGCGGGGGAATCCGGATGTCCCCGATGCGCTCCGAGATCGCGTCGTGGAAGCTCTCGTAGTGCTCGGTGGTGTCGATACCCTTGTCGATGATGCGGATCTTCTCGGAGGGCTCCATGTCGTCGAACACCGCCATGCGGCGGTTCCCGACCACGGTCACGCGCCGCACCTTGTGCGGATCGAGCCAGCTCACGTGCACGTTCGCCACGATCCCGCCCTCGAACGTGATCGTCGCGAACACGACGTCCTCGAGGCCGGGCCGCAGATACGTGCCTCCCTGCGCGGAGACGTGCAGCGGCTTCGCGTCGGTGAGGAACCGGATGACGGAGATGTCGTGCGGCGCGAGGTCCCACAGCGCG
>JAGQIB010000121.1:14675-18501 GCA_020431545.1 Gemmatimonadota bacterium | reverse complement strand
TACCTCGTCGAGGCGCGCGCCCAGGCCGGCGCTCTCTCCCGGGCCGAAACGCCCGAGACGCAGATGATGCGGCAGGAGGCCATGCAACGAGCGCAGAGGATTCTCGACCATCTCGAGGCGCTCCCCCCGGACGAGCGGGAGCTCGTCGATCTGCGCTACCATCAGGGTTGGACCGCTCGCGAGATCGCCGAGCGGAGAGGCGTGCCCACGCGTCAGGTCTTCACCGTGCTCGAGAGGGTCCGGCGCCTGCTGAAGCGCGCCGCGAACCGGATCGACACCACGCTCGAGGAACGATGACCCCCCCGCACCTGGACGAAGAGACGATCGCAGAACTCGCCGACGGTCGCCCCGCGACCGGCGACGAGTCGGCGCACCTCGAGGGCTGCCGCTCCTGCCTGGCGGCGTACGCGGAGGCGGTCGAGGTCGTTTCGGAGTGGAGGGAGTCGGAGGGCTCTTCCGCGCCGCTCGTGGCGAAGCCCCGGCGAGGTTCCGCGTGGCGGATTGCGGCGCCGCTCGCGGTGGCCGCGCTCCTGGCGTTCGTCGTCTGGTTCGGACGGCCCGGCCCGAGATCCGACTACGTTCCGGAACAGGAGCTGCTCCGGGCCGCGGCTCGCTGGAGCTCGGCCGGTTTCGTCCTGCCGGGCGCGCCCGAGTCGGATTCGGAGTCCGGCTATCGCTCCGGCGCTCCGGATCCGACCTCGCTCGATCGAACGATCGCGGCGCTGGATCGCCGCTGGATCGAGCAACCGTCGGCGTCCGTGGGCTACTGGCGGGCCGCGGCGCTCCTGGCGACGGGACAGTCCGCGGCCGCCTGGGAGGCGACCTCGGAGGCACTCGCCCGGTTCCCGGAGTCCGAAGACTTGCTCGTCTTGCGGGCCGCGATCGCCTACCGCGACGGCCGCGACGACGAAGCGCGACGCGATCTCGCCGAGGTCGTGCGGCGTGATTCGAGCCATGCGGTGGCGCGCGCGAATCTGGAGTTCCTGGAGGAGCAGCCCTAGGGCCGCGACGTCTCCACGCCCCAGGTGGCCCACGCGGCGCTTCCCCATTCGGAAGCGGACGGATCACCGTCCCGGAAACTCCGGTAGATCGCGCGGGAGACGTCGTTCGTCGCGCGCTCGAGCGACTCGCCGGACTCGAGGCGCGCCAGCAGCTCGCGCGCGAACGCGAAGGCGGCCTGATCGTCGACCCGACATCGCGCGTGGACCACGGCCTCCGCTCCCGCGTCCACGAAATAGGCGCCGAGCGACGGGGCCGTGATCCCGTAGTCGTCGACGTAGGGGGCGCCGGAGGCGCAGCCCGTGATGACCACCTCGCGGCACGACGAGAAGTCGCTCGTGAGGATGTCCGTCGCGTCGACCCGGTAGTCGACGTCTCCCGCCAGCGGCACGAACGTGACGAACGGGATCTCCGGGTCCTGGATCGCGTGCCCGGCGATCCAGACTCGTTCGGCGGACGCCCACGCGTCCACCACGTGGTCACGGTCCGCCTCCGCTCCGAGCAACGCCACCCCGCGGAACGCGTCGGCGGCCATTCGCCCTTCGTCCTGGTTCGCTGTCAGCGGAGCGAGGTCCGGCCACTGGCGTCGAAGCGAGCGCGAGTACGTGGGAGCGATCGCGAGCATCGGTACGCGCGGTGGTGGGCCCGGCGAACGCACCGGCACGGGTCGGAGTAGGGCAACGTCGTGCGCGACCAGGAGCGGGACGTAGCGATCCTCGCCGACGTCGACGGCCGGGAATGGCAACGCCGAGAGAACGTCGACCGGAGAGAAAAGAAGCCGGGCGCCCTCCGGAAGATCCGCCGGCAGGAGGGCGTGCGCGAGCTCCCGCAGCGCGTCGTTCGCCGGGGTCGTCGACGTGTCGAGCTCGCCTCGGGCCAGGTGGTCCTCCGCCTGCGCGATCCGGCGCGCGAGCTCGCCCGTGGTCTCCGGAACGCGCTCTCGACGCACGGACGTGGCCTCCGCGACGTATCGCACCAGCGTGCTGTCGTTCTCGATCGCGAACAACAGGTGCCGGTCGCCGGGGGAGAGCGCAGGAACCGGAGTCGCGCGCTCGCGGATCCAGGAGCGCACGACCGCTTCCGCCGTCTCGCCCTCGGGAGCCGCGTCGTGCTCTCCGGATCGAGGCACCGGAAGTCCGCGCCAGGTCCATTCGAACGCGTAGCCGAGCGAGGGATCCGCCACCAGGAGTCGCTGGATCTCCCGCCGGATCTGATCCAGCGCGCGACCCACGAACAGGTACGCGAAGGGGCCTTCCTCGGCATTCCGGAGCTCGTCGTTCACGAACTGCAGCGCTCCCGTCACGGTCACCGCGATCGCGGCCGCGTCACCCGTCCGACCCGCGAGTCGAATCCGGGCCACCCGGTAGCCCGCCGTGATGTCGTGCTGGTAGGGGACGGAGGCCAAGAGCGGCTCGATCTCCCGGAGCGCGCGCTCGGCCCGCTCGGGTTCATCGAGTCCGAGTGCGGCCTCGGCCTCGAACAGACCGAGCGCCACGCGCCCGTCCTTCAGCTCTGTTCGTTCCAGGAACGCTCGCGCCTCCCGTGCCACCGAATCCGCCTGGGCAAAGCGCTCGAGGTCGAGGAGCATCTGACACACGTCGAGGGTGTTGACCAGGATGATCGCGTCGTCGCGCGACTCCTCACGAACGCGTTCGTTCAGCCGGTAGAGCGCCTCGATCGCCTCGTCCAGCTTCCCGGCACGAATGAGGTCTCCGGCGTCCGCTCGCGCCATCGTGTACTCGTACGGTCGGACGTTCCAGTTCGCGGCGGCCTCGAGCAGGGAGGGGAGCAAGGCCGCGGCCCGGCGGCGCAGGCGCTGGGCGACGCGATTCGCTCCCAGGAACGAATAGAACTCCATCGCCTCGGTCACCTGCCGGATTCCCTGCCACGGGATCGACGATCGATCCCACACGGCCAGCGCCGCCTGATGTTCCTCGTGCGCGGACACGAATCGCCCGGCGGTAAAGTAGCTCGTGGCGCGGAGCCCGTGGACCCGTCCCGTCTGGGTCGGAATGTCGGAGCGCTCCGCCACCTCGAGCACTCGCGAGTAGTAGTAGTTGGCGGAGTCCGGTCGCGCGCGCGTGTGGTAGAGAGCCGCGACGCCGAGCGTCTGTGCCTGCATGATCGGGAGTTGATTCTCCTCGGCGATCGAGAAGGACCGCTGCGCATGCTCGTACCAGCCGGCGTAGTCGCGTCGGCGAAACGCGAAGTTCGCCTCCTCGGACTCCGCCACGGCCAGCGCCGCTGCGTGGCCGCGTTTCTCCGCGATCCGCACGATCTCCGCGCGGAGCGCCTTCGCCTCCTCGGAGTTGTCGTCGAGCGCCTTGCGAGCGGACTCGATCTCCCGCAGCCTCGTGAGGTATCGCCAGGTCTCCTCCGGCGTCTCGCGTTCCTCCATCTCGACACCATCGAGCACGCTTCGATCGACGTACCCGGCAGCGAGGTACTGACCGAGACGTCGACGAACGGGACGCGCGTGCTCGGCGGCGAGGCGGACCTCCTCCAGCGTCTCGGCCCGCACGCCGAAGTTGGCCTCCTGCGCCATCTGTCGAATCGTCGGGGCGTCGAGATCGGAGAGCCACATGTTCAGATCCCGATCGGAATCCCGAACGAGATGGCGGATCTGCTCTGTCGTGAGACCCGAGCAGTGAGCTCGGAGCTCGCGCTCCGCCGGAGTGGGGCGAGTCCGCAGCCAGAGTCCCGCCGCGAGGAGCGCTCCGGCGAAAATGAGGATCGACGGCACCTGGAGAATGCGACGTTCGATTGTGGTGTTCGAGAGCATGGGTAACTATGGCAGAGTTCCGGGCGACCAACAACGTCCGAAGGC
>JAGQIB010000121.1:14036-14667 GCA_020431545.1 Gemmatimonadota bacterium | reverse complement strand
GCGCCGAGAGGCTTCGGTGGTGACTACCCGAGTCGCAGCAGCCCGGCCCCGATCAGCGCGTAGATGAGGGACCCCGGCGCGTAGCCGATGATCAGGCTCGCGATCTGGGTGCGCAGCGGAACCTGGTGCGATCCCGCGACGAGGTCGGCGAGCGACCCGCCGGCCCAGGGGAACAGCCGCAGCGCGGTGAGGAACCAGAGGTTGTCGCCGGCGTGGCGATGGAACCAGGCCGGGAGTCGGCGCATCTTCTGCTGGATGTCGAACTCGTGATTCCCGCGTCGCCACACGAAGTACATCATCACGCCGCCCACCACGCCGCTCGCGAGATTGATGCCGGTGCCGAGCTGCGGTCCGAACAGCGCGCCGTTCACCACGGCGAGGAACACGGCGCCGACCGGGGTCATGGTGGTGATCGTCTGCACCACGAACGCCACGAGCGGTCCCCACACGCCCCACTGGCGGATGGCCTCGCGCGGACCGCCCTCCAGCTCCACCCAGCGGTTCGCCGCGAGTCCGGCGGCCACCAGGATCACCACCGTCCACAGGAACTTCGAGCGGAGGATCCTCCGTGCCCAGGGCGCGCTCACGGAACGACGATCTCCAGCGCGCCCGGCACGGACTCGATGACGAG
>JAGQIB010000121.1:0-13962 GCA_020431545.1 Gemmatimonadota bacterium | reverse complement strand
CCGTGCCGGATCGCGACCCGCTCGTGCCCGACGTGCTGTCCCTTGGCGACGAGACCGAACAGCTTGGCGCGCGTGAGCGGACGCGCGTCGCGGATCGACACGACGTCCACCGCCCCGTCGGTGAGGTCCGCGTCCGGCGCGATGTCGAAGGATCCTCCGAAGTAGCGGCCGTTCGCGACGACGAGCATGAGATGCGCGACCGGCTCGACGTCTCCGTCGCCGTTCGCGCCGCGCACGCGGAAGTGCTGCCCCGGGTAGGAGAACAGCTGGCGCAGCGCGCAGAACTTGTAGAGAGCGTCGCCCTTGAGAATCGGCACGCGGTACGAGTCGTCGATCACGGCGATATCGAAGCCCATGCCCACGACGTTCAGGAACGTGCGGTCGCCCACACGGCCGACGTCCACCCGCCGCGTGCGTCCGGTAGCGATCGAGGCGACGATCTCCTCCGCGCGGTCCCAGACGATGCCGAGCGACTTGCCGAAATCGTTGCCGGTGCCGCCGGGAAGGAGCGCGAGCTTCGGGCGCGGCTCCGGGCGGCGCGCGATCCGGTCGGCCACGGCGCTCCACGTGCCGTCGCCGCCGACGGCCACGATCGTGTCGTGGCCGCGATCCAGCGCCGCGTCCACCCGCGACGCCTCCTCGCCGGCCCGCGACGTCGTGGCGTGTGTGCAGCGGCCCGGCAGCGCACGATCGAGCAGCTCCCGGAACCGCGGGATGCGGCGCGCGCCGCGTCCCCGGCCGGCCGCCGGGTTGAAGAGCACGAAGACGTCGCTCACGACCCGCCCCCCCCAAAGGCAACGCGCTCCCGGGTCCCGGAAGCGCGTCGCGTCGTGCCGGTAGTCGCGCGAAACGGTCAGACCGTCTCGAGCGTCTCGAGCTCCTCGAACGTCTGCTTCCCGCTCTTCATCCACAGCTCGCGGAACGGGATGGTCTCGATCGCGTCGGGATCGAGCTCGTGGGTCATCGCGTGCGGGTGCAGGATCAGGCTGCCCGTCTCCTCCTCGTGCTCGGAGAAGTGGCCGCGCATGTGGATGTCGACCTTGAACTGGCGATCGCCGTCGATCATGAACGACTGGTACAGGTCGTCGGCCTCGTGCCACATGTGCGCGCCGATCTCCAGATCGAGGATCGGGGACTTGCCTTCGTGGACCGCGACCTTGAGGCGATCCTCCTCCTCCTGGAAACGGACGCCCACGTCGGCCATGTGGTGCGGCAGGTGCCAGCGCTCGATCGCGTGCAGACGCGACGCCTCCGTGCTCGTTCCCACCAGGAACGGATAGAACGCGGACTTCGGGAACGCGGCGCCGGGTTGCACGAGCGGCGGCACGATGACGGCCAGCACGATCTCCTCGTACGTACCGACCATGGAATCCGTGAAGTCGAACGCGGTCACCGCGAAGATGGCGGAGCCGTGCTTGACCTCGAGCGGATGGAGGTGCTTCGGCAGGAGACGTGACGCGAGCTCGGTCTCCATCTCGAAGAACGCGCTCATCGCCGTCTTGAATCCGTAGTGCGTCAGGTTCATGACGAGTGCCTTCCGAGGACTTGGGAGATGATCTCGGCGCCGCGCTCGAGCTCTTCCTTCGAGTGCGCGGCGGAAACGGAAATGCGGAAGCGGGACTGGTGCTTGCTCACCGCGGGGTAGCGGATCGGCTGCAGGAACACGCCCGCGTGCAGCAGCTCCTCGCCGAGGCGGAAGATGCGCTGATCGTCGCGGACGAAGATCGGGATCACCTGCGACTGCGAGTTGCCGACGTCGATGCCGGCGCCGCGCAGCAGACCCTGCAGCAGTTCCACGTTCTCCCAGAGCCGCGCCCGCAGCTCCGGTTCCTGGCGACACAGCCGCAGCGACTCGCGCAGGCCGGCCGCGATGGCCGGCGGCATGGCGCACGAGAACACGTACGAGCGCGCGAAGCCGCGGAGGTAGGAGATGAGGGACCGCGACGCGGCGATGTAGCCGCCGATCCCGCCGAGGCTCTTGGAGAAGGTGCCCATCTGGATGTCGACCTGGCCCTCGAGCCCGAAGTGCTCGACCACGCCGCGGCCCTTCTCGCCGAACAGGAACGCCGAGTGCGCCTCGTCCACGAGCAGGCGCGCCTCGTAGCGCTTGCAGAGCTCCACGATGGCGGGCAGGTCCGCGATGTCGCCGTCCATGGAATAGACGCCCTCGACCACGACGAGCTTCTTGCCGTCGCAGCGGCGGAGCTTCTTCTCCAGGTCGTTCATGTCGTTGTGGCGGAAGAAACGCGGCGTGGCCTTGGACAGCACGATACCGTCCACGATCGACGCGTGCGCGTACTGATCCGCGATCACGTAGTCGCCGGGGCGCATGAGGCCGGCGATCGCGCCGAGGTTCGCCGCGAATCCGGTGGGGAACAGGAGCGCGCGCTCCGTGCCCTTGAAGTCCGCGAGCTCCTCGGAGAGCTGCTCGTGGAGATCGAACGTGCCGGACAGGATCGGCGAGCCGCTCGCGCCGAGGCCGTACACCGCGAGCGCCTCCTGGGCGGCCGCGATCACCTCGGGACGGTAGGAGAGACCGAGATAGTTGTACGACGCGAAGTTGATCAGGCCCTCGAGCCGCTGCCGCCCCTTCGCCTCCACGACGTCGACCGTGGTGCGCGGGGCCGTCTGCAGCGGCTGGCCGAACTGGTAGTAGCCCCACTGGTGGGCCTGGTCGTACCACTCGCGGAACGGCTGCAGGATGACGAACGGATCCTCGCCGGTCCCCCAGTAGAAATTGCTGTAGTCGTACTCGGTGAGCTGGCCGTCGTGGACCCGGGCGGCGGGCGCCGGAGCACTCGCCGACCGCGGGGCCGTGGGCTCCAGTCGCACGATCCGGTTCTCGGTCATCCGACCGTCACCGCTCCGGGCCGGAGGGGCCGAAGACCCCGCCTGCCGCGCCGGGCCCGTTGACGGCTCCGGAAAACCCGACCTACCGTTGCGCTCTCTCGGCACGCTCGATTCCCCTCCGCTGGCTTCTCGTCCCGGGGTTCTCGATGGAATTCGCCAGGAAACTTCGGGCGGGACTCGCGCTCGTCGCGGTGTCCCTCTGGATCCTGATCCTGGACCCGATCCTCCGTTGGTTCGTCACCCCGCTCTACCGGCTCCGTGGCGACGCCTACCTGACCGGATGGATCCGCTGGGTCGCCCGAACCGTGCTTGGCATTCTACGGCTCGGCGGCGTTCCCATCGACCTCTCTGAACGAATTCTTGGGACGCCGGATACGCTGATTCTCATGAATCATCAGTCCCTCCTCGACATCCCCTTGGCCGTAATCTTGGTGGAGGGGCGATTTCCGCGCATCGTAACACGGGATCGATACGGTCGGGGGATCCCCCTGGTTTCACCCATGCTGCGTTTGATGGACTGCCCCCTGGTGTCGCCCGGGCAGCGGAACCGCCAGCAATTGCAGGAGTTGACCGAGATCGCCCGGACTTCCGAGCATCCTCTCCTCATTTATCCGGAGGGCACCCGGAGCCGCGACGGGCGCCTCGGTCCGTTCAAGCGGGCCGGACTGCTGGCGCTGCTGGCGGGCCGGTCGTTCGAGGTCCGGCTGGTGGCGGTGGACGGGCTCTGGCCGGCGGGGAAGTTCGCGGATCTGCCGGGAGCCCTGGTCGGCCTGCGGGGCCGGGTCGCCCAGGCCGGGCCGTTCCGGAGCCCGGAGCCGGACGGCGACCTCGAGGGATTCGTGGGCGAGATGGAGGGGCGGATGGCGGACCTGCTCGCCGGGCTGCGGGAGACCGCGGGCGAGCCGACGGCGACGGGGAGGAGCGCGACGTGAGCGACGCACCGGGTTCGGCGGGAGACGTCGCGGGGCGCCTGGCCGCGGCAGCCGGCGACGCGCTGCTCGGCGTGGTCCACTTCGGCTCCACGATGACGGGGTCCTCGCCGGGCAAGGCGAGCGCGCACGACCTCGTGGCGGTGGTGGAGCCGGCCCGGACGTTCTTCGAGCGGACGGCGGCGCTGTGTCCGGCCCCGCACGGCCCCTCCTTTCTGGCCCGCCTCAACCGGTGGATCCCGCCCGACATCCTCCGGCTCCCGGCCGACGCGAACGGTCCGGGCGCCAAGGTGTTCGTGATCGGCAAGGACGATTTCGAGCGGGCGCTCTCGCCGGCGGCAAGGGACCAGTTCCTGCGGGGGCGGCTCATGCAGCACGTGGCGGTGGTGCAGGCCCGCGACCCGGCGGCGGCGCAGTGGCTCGAGGAGTGCCTGGCCACGAACCGCCGCGCGGTGGTGGGATGGCTGCGGCCGTGGCTGCCGGAGCCGTTCGACGCGGCGGCGTTCGCGCGGCGAATGCTGGAGGTGTCCTACGGGGGCGAGATCCGGCCCGAGTCCGCGGATCGGGTGGGGCAGGTCTTCGCGGTGCAACGCGAGCACCTGATCGCCACGTATGAACGGGTGCTGGAGGACGCGGCGGCGCGCGGGGAGCTCGTGCGTCGCGGGGCCCTCTTCGCGTACGATCCTCCGCCGGCCGAGCGGGATCGCGCGGCGTCGCGACGTTTCTTCGCGCGTTCCAAGCGCCGGGCCACGTGGCGCTGGGCGAAGTACGTGCTGACGTTCGACGGCTGGCTCGACTATCTGGCGGCGAAGGTGGAGCGCCGCACGGGGGTGAAGGTGCACTTGACCGAACGTCGTCGACGCTGGCCGTTCCTGTTCCTCTGGCCGGAGTTCTTCCGGGTGATGCGCGCCCGCGGACGCTCCGGCGCGGACGCCGGCGGGGCCGGCCGTTGAGAACCGAGATCACGGCCTTCGTCGCCGTCCTCGCGATCGCCCTCCTTTCCATGCTCGCATTCCGCGTTCGGCGCGGCGCCCATCCTCACAGCGACGAGGTCGCGCGCCGCGGCAGCTTCGTGGGCGGCAACTGGCTGCGCGAGTGGTTCTACTGGGCCGTCGATCCCGTGCGTCGCGTGTCGCTCGCGATCGGCCTGCCCCCGGAGTTCTTCAACGGACTCGGTCTCCTGCTCGGGATCGCCTCGGGCTTCGCGTTCGGCGCCGGCCGGCTTCCGCTCGGCGGCGCCCTCGTCCTCGCGAGCGGCCTCACGGATGCGTTCGACGGCCTCGTGGCCCGCGCCCGCGGTGTGGCCTCCGACGCCGGCGCGTTCCTCGACTCCACCCTGGATCGCTTCACCGAGCTCGCCGCCTTCGCCGGTCTCGTGTGGTGGTACCAGCGCCCGCTGCCGGTGCTCGTGCTCGTGCTGGGCCTCGGCGGCTCGATGCTCGTGAGCTACACGCGCGCGCGCGGCGAGAGTCTCGGCGTGCTCTGCAAGCTCGGCGTGATGCAGCGGGCCGAGCGGCTGATCCTGGTGGGGCTCGGTTCCATCCTCGACCCGACCCTGTCGGCGGCGCTCGGCCGCCCGACGGGGACCGTTCTCCTGGGGTTGCTCGTGGTGATCGCCGCCGGGTCGCTCGGGACGGCCGTCTTCCGTACCTTGTGGATCACGAATCGACTCAAGGAGAACCGATGACCCGCTCGCTCCTCGCCGCCCTCGGGTTGGCGCTCGTCCTCGTTCGGCCTCTCGCCGCGCAGGAGGCCGAACCCGTGACCGCGCCGCCGTCGTTCGCCGCCCCCGGTGCCACGGGACTCACGGCCGGGCGGGCCGTCACGCTCGCGACGGGGCTGTTGCTGGCGCCCGATGAGGCCGAGCTCAACGCGCTCGGGCTGCGGGCGATGGACCACCTCTACGCCGGTGAGCCGACGGCCGCGGCGGCGGTGGCCGACACGATGCGCGCGCTCGCGCCCACGGATCCGCGGCCGTACCTCGTGCGGGCGCGCGTCCTCCGCGAGTACGTGTCCGAGCAGGACAACAAGCGCGATCGCGTGAAGCCGCAGGTCGAACCCATCCACGCGGTGCTCGACACCGCCATCACGTACGCGGACCGGCTGGTGGAGGCCGACGAGAACTCGCCGCCGGGCCGCCTCTACCGCGGCTGGGCCAAGATGTTCAAGGCGCAGCTCTACGAGCTGGCGTACGAGCACTGGAGCGCCGGGAACGCCGCGCGCGCGGGCAAGGGTGATCTCGACCGCGTGCTCGAGATCGATCCGCGCAATCCCGATGCGCTCACGATCGTGGGGGCGTATCGCTACTTCGCGGATCTCCTGCCGGGCGCGATCAAGCTCGCCACCTGGCTTCTGCGGATTCCGTCGGGAGACGTCGAGCAGGGGCTCGAGGATCTCGAGATCGCGACCGACCGCGCGAGCTGGTCGCAGAACGACGCTCGCGCGCTGCGCGGCGCGATCCTGTTCGGGTTCGAGGGACGCCTCGAGGACGCGCGCCACCTGTTCGACGACTTCGACGAGGACTATCCCGGCAACCCGCGCCTCGTGGAGCCGCTCGCGATCATCGACCTGTTCCTGCCGGACCGTCTGGACGAGGACCTGCGCCGGATCGGCACCGTGGTGCGCGCGGCGAACCTCTCCGAGGATCGCCTCACGCGCGACGTGAACGCGCGCCTGCGCCTGTACCAGTCGTACCTGCAGATCCTCGCCGGACGCCAGGAGGCGGCGCGCGCGAACCTGTACCAGCTCCGCGCCGACGTGCCGGCGGATCCGGACTGGCTGCAGCCCTCGGTGATCGTGTATCTCGCGGACCTGTGCCTGCTGCGCGGGGAGGAGGGGGCGGCGCGCGAGATCGTGCACGATCGCCGGAACCGCAATGACGACGACGACGAGTTCGTGCGCTGGGCCAAGGGAGACGAGGTCGGCGCGCCGCCCGAGCTGGTCCGCCTGTTCGAGGACGTGCAGCCGGTCGCGCGCGCGATCTACGGCGGGGACTGGGACTATGCGGAGAGCGAGCTCGCGGAGATGACCTGGTCGGAGCCGACCTTCCTCGATTTCTATCGCGGTGAACTCGCGTTCCTTCGCGGCGACGTCGCGCTGGCGCTGCCGCACTTCCGGCGTTTGGCCGACGCGCCGGACGAGGGGCCGGGGCGTCTGTACCGTCGAGTCGCGCGGCTCCGCGTGGCGGAGCTTCTCGGCGAGCTCGGCGAATACGACGAGGCGCGCGAGTCGCTGAGCCACGCGATCGACCGGTACGACGTGAAGGACCTGGTCCGCCATGTGGCGAAGGGCCGCGAGCGGCGCTTCGAGCACCTCGAGAAGAACGGTCCCGAGAGTTGATGACCCGGCGTCCCGCCACTTCTCTCCTTCTCGGCGGCGGGGTTCTCGTCGCGCTCGGCGGCGCGGCGCTCGCCGGACCGGTTCCGTTCGCGAACCGCACGACCGAGTCGGGGATCACGTTCGGGCACCGCAACGGCTCCTCGGGCGAGAAGTTCGCGGTGGAGCTGATCGGGGCCGGCGGCGCGATGCTCGACTACGACAATGATGGGGATCTGGATATCTACCTCATCCAGGGGGGCGACGCCGAGGCCGACAACGACGGGTACCGCAATCGCCTGTATCGCAATGACGAAGGTCGATTTGTCGATGTGTCGGCGGCCTCGCACGCGGACATACCCGGCTACGGCATGGGATGCGCCGTCGCCGACTACGACAATGATGGGGATCTCGATATCTACGTGACGCGACTGGGCGCCAACGTCCTGCTGCGAAACAACGGCGCCGGCGTGTTCGAGGATGTCGCCACCACCGCGGGCGTGGATGACGACGGTTTCGGCGTATCAGCGGCCTTCTTCGACTACGATCGCGACGGTCTGCTCGATCTCTATGTCGTCAACTACGTCACGTGGTCCCGGGCGATCGAGCATACCTGCTACAGCCCGGATGGGCTGCGTGACTATTGTTCGCCGGGGGAGTACCCGTCGGCGGCGGACAGGCTCTATCGCAACGTCGGCGGCAATCGCTTTGAGGATGTCAGCGCGTCGTCCGGCGTCGCGTCCGTCGCGCGGGATGGACTTGGCGTCGTCTGGACGGATGTCGACAACGACGGCTGGTGCGATATCTATGTGGCCAACGATCAGATGCCGGCCTTCTGCTGGATCAATGACGGCGAGGGGCGCTTCGTCGAGGACGCGGCCCTGCGCGGCTGCGCCGTGAATGAAAACGGCGTCGCCATCGCCGGGATGGGCGTGGCCGTTCAGGATATCGACGGCAACGGCTTCGAAGACATCCTGATCACCAACATCGCGATGCAGTCCCATCTGTTCCTGACGAATGCCAACGGATTCTTCGAAGATCGGACGCGCCAGTACGGACTTTCGACCTGGAACATCCAGGAAATGGGGTTCGGCGTCGCATGGGTGGATCTGGACAATGATGGGACGCCGGAGCTGTTCGTCGCCAACGGCGCCGTCGGGCGCAACCCCGGGGCCCCGGACCTTCAGCGGCCCTACGCCCAGTTCAACCAGCTCGCCCGCAAAGATGACGCGGGGCGTTATCGCCTGGTCGACGCGTCCACGATCGCGGCGCTGCAATCCAATGAAGTCAGTCGCGGCGTGATCCAGGGGGACTACGACAACGATGGCGACATCGATCTGCTGATTACCAACAACGGGGCCCGTCCTCAGCTCGTGAGAAATGACTCGAAAACGGACAATCACTGGATCTCGTTGTCATTGCGTGACGAATCGCTGCATCGAGACGCGCTCGGCGCCCGCGTGGAGGTCGTCACATCGGACAGGACGTTCCGTCGGACATTGCGGCCGCAATCGGGTTACCTGGGGAGCAATGATCCCCGCGTGCATATCGGCGTCGGAAAGGCGAGTCGCATCGAACGCGTGATCGTGACATGGCCCGACGGGAAGAAACAGCAGTTTGGCGCGCTGGCGACGAATCAGCATCACACGTTGCGGAAGAATGGATGATACGGGCGCCGCGGAAAGATATCGGGTATGGGTTCTTTGCGATTGTGGCGATGATCTCGCTGGTCGGGGCCTGCAGGGACTCGGGCGAGGCCGGGCCGGGAACCTCGGAGCCCGATCGTATCCCGCAGCCTGTCGTCGAGACGGACCCGGAGGGCGGGCGCATCGCGAAGCTGGACCTCCCGGCGATTCAGCGCTGGTGCGACGAGGCGAAACTCCCCGAGCCGCCGAATGTCCACGAATGTGAGCCCGGGATTGCCGAGTCACTGACAGTCGCCCTGGCGCGCGCCGCGGAGAAGCGGGATGGCGACAGCTACGGACTGGCCGGTCGGATCTGCTATGTCCTTCAGGACATGCGGGCGGCCCGCGACTACCTGGCGCTGGCCGAGCGCGCGGCGCCGAAAGACAGTCGCTGGCCCTACTACCTGGGCGTCATCGCGCAGGATTCAGGCGAATCGTCGAAGGCCATCGAGCGGCTGAACGCCGCGTTGGCGCTAAACCCGAAGCTCGCCATCGCCCACGCGCGTCTGGGCCAATTGTACTTTGACGCCGGCGATCTGGACGCCGCACGGCGCCACGCCGAAACGTACGCCCGCATGACGCCGCGCGACAGTTTCGGCTTCGTATTGCTCGGCCGTGTTTCCATGGAGCGAGGCGCCGAGTCGGACGCGCTGCAATACTTCGAGACGGCGACACAGAAGATCCCCAAGGATTTTCAGGCCCATCATTACCTGGGGCAGGCGTACGCCAGGCTCGGCCGACGGGAAGACGCCAGCCGTGAGTTCGACATCGTGGCCCGCCTCCCCAAAGGGGGGAACTGGCTCAATCCGCGAGATCCGCTCTGGGCGGAATCGCTCGATCTCGCTCATTCCTCCGCGGGGTTGATTCGTCGCCTGGAGCCGCTGCTTTCGACCCAGCGATGGGACGAGATGGCGAAGCTGATGGAGCGGATCATCGCCCTGCGCGCCGGTGACTTCAAGATGATGTCGAATCTCGCGGACGTCTATCGGAAGATGGGCCGCTACCAGGACGCCCATCAGATGCTCGACAGAGCCCAGCGTATCGCTCCGACGTCGTCGGAGCTGTATGCGAAGCGCGCCGCGCTGCTGCTCGCCGAAAACAGGTTCGACGACGCGATCGCGGCGGCCGACAAGGCGTTGGCGGACGGCGGCGCCGAGATTCAGCCATGGGCCGTCAAGGCCCGGGCCCTGTTTGTGCTTGACCGTTTCGATGAGGCCGAAGCGCCGCTGAGAAAGGTCCTGGCGCTGGCGCCGTCGGATGCGCAAAGCTGGTACCTGCTGGGCGTGACCCTGCACAGGCTCTCGCGCCCCTCGGAGGCGGCCGACTGCTTTCGTCGCGTCCAGTCGCTGGCGACGACGCCCGGGGATCCGCTCTTCGAATCCGCGACGCAGAGTCTGAAGTCGCTTGATATGTCCGAGAAAAGCGGCTGACCCGGCGCGCATTCAAAAGGCGCCTGGCTGTCATTCCGCGCTTCAGAGTTGGTAGAATGGGCGACGCCTGTCTTCAGGAGTCTTGAGCCGACATGAACAATCAGAATCCACCGCGCCCGGCGCCGGGATACGTTCCGGCCGTGGGGCCTCGTTTACGAATCCTCCTGGCGTTCATCTTTGGCGCCGTGGCGCTGATCGGCGTCAACTCGGCCTACCTCGCCGGCATGACGTTTCTTGAATGGAAGACGGGGCTGACCTATCAGGACCTCTTCTATCAGTACATGTTCCTCTCCCACCTGGCGCTGGGGCTCCTGATCATTCTGCCCGTCGTCGTCTTCGGTCTTCTGCACATGCGACGCGCGAAGGACCGACCGAATCGACGCGCCGTCACGGCTGGCTACGCCCTCTTCTTCATCAGTCTCATCCTGCTCGGCTCCGGCGTGGCGCTGACGCGCGGGATCATTCCGCTGAAGAGTCCGACGGCGCGCAACGTGTTCTACTGGACGCATGTCATCGCGCCGCTCGTCGTCGTATGGCTCTTCGTTCTGCATCGTCTCGCGGGCCGGAACATCAAGTGGCGCGTCGGCGCTGGCTGGGCCGTTGTCGCCGGCGCCTTCGCCATCGGGATGATCGCGCTGCGGGCGC
Organism: Gemmatimonadota bacterium; assembly: GCA_020431545.1. GTDB lineage: Bacteria > ARS69 > ARS69 > ARS69 > ARS69 > JAGQIB01. Next base: position 3,108 of record JAGQIB010000121.1, on the reverse strand, counting down.
AGGATCCGCGGCAATGGAACGTCGCGGGGCCGCGGGACGGCGACAGGTATTTCCGTCCGGCCCTCTCGCGCACGTCGACGGGGAACTTCATCCCGCCCCGGATCCTGAACAACGACGCGTACTGCCTCGACTGCCACGCCGATGTACACGACACGTGGAAACACAGCGCCCACAAATTCAGCTCGTTTAACAACCCGGCCTACCTGTTCAGCGTCAAGAACACGCGGCAGGCCATGTTCACGCGCGATGGAAACGTGCGTGGCTCGCGATTCTGCGCCGCCTGTCACGATCCCGTGCCGTTCTTCGGCGGGGAATTCGACAAGCCGCACTTCGACGATCCCGCGTACGACCTCGCCGCCGATCCGTCGGCCCAGGCGGGAATCACGTGCACCGTCTGCCATGCGATCACGAACATCAACAGTCCCCGCGGCAACGGCGACTATACGATCGAGGAACCGCTGCACTACCCGTTCGCCTTCAGTGACAACGCGGCCCTCAAGTGGATCAACCATCAGCTCGTGAAGGCGAAGCCCGCCTTCCACAAGAAGACCTTCCTCAAGCCGCTACACAAGTCGGCGGAGTTCTGCGGCGCCTGCCACAAAGTGCACCTGCCGAAGGAGCTGAACGCCTACAAGTTCCTGCGCGGTCAGAATCACTACGACGCGTATCACCTCAGCGGCGTTTCCGGCCACGGTATCACGAGCTTTTACTATCCGCCCAGGGCGATCGACAACTGCAATCAGTGCCACATGCGCACCGTCGTGTCGGATGACTTCGGCGCCAGGCGACTGGACGACTCGGGCGAGCTGAAGGTGCACAGCCATCAGTTCCCGAGCGCGAACACCGCCATTCCGCATCTGCTGGCCATGCCCGAATGGGTCAACGAGAAACAGCGAGAATTCAATGAAGGCGTGATGCGCGTCGACCTCTTCGGTGTGAAAGCCGGGGGCGTGATCGACGGCGAACTCACGGCGCCACTGAAGCCCGCCACGCCGGCGCTGGTTCCGGGGGAAACCTATCTCGTCGAAGCCGTCATCCGCACGCTGAAGATGGGGCACCTGTTCACGCAGGGAACCGCCGACTCGAATGAAGTCTGGCTCGATGTCAAAGTCACGGACGGCGCCGGTCGCGTCATCGGGCGAATCGGCGGCATGCGCGAGAGCGATGGGGACGTCGATCCCTGGTCGCACTTCGTCAACGCCTTCGTGATCGATCGTGAGGGCGGGCGGATCGATCGTCGCAACGCCGAGGACATCTTCATCGCGCTCTACAACCACCAGATTCCGCCCGGCGCCGCGGATGTGGTCCATTGCCGATTGAAGGTGCCGCAGGATGTCGTCGGTCCCGTGACGGTCGACGCAGTTCTCCGCTATCGAAAGTTCGACACGCTTTACATGAAGTTCTTTCAGGGCGAGACGTTCGTGAAGAACGACCTGCCGATCATGACCCTGGCGCAGGATCGCGTTGTCTTTCCGATCGCCGGCCAGACGCTGGACGAACCGCAAACGGCCGGCGAATTCCCGCTCTGGCAGCGATGGAATGACTACGGCATCGCTCTCTTTCGCAAGGGCGAATCGGGAAGCAACAAGGGAGAGCTTCGTCAGGCGGAGGCCGCCTTCGCCCAGGTCGAAAAGCTCGATCGGCCGGACGGTCCGCTGAATCTGGCGCGCGTGTACATCAAGGAAGGACGCCTGGAAGAGGCGGTCGACGCCCTGAAGCGGGCCGCCGCCCACGATCCGCCGGCGCCGCCCTGGTCGATCAACTGGTTCAGCGGCCTGGTCAACAAGCAATACGGCAATCTGGACGAGGCGATTCGAGACTATCGCTCCGTCCTCGCGATGAAGGACACGGAGGAATGCCGCAATCGCGGGTTCGATTTCACCCAGGACTATCGCGTGCTGGACGAGCTGGGACAGACGCTCTTCGAACGATCCAGGCTGGAACGCGGCGATCTCCGTGAGAAGGAGCGGCGCGGCTTCCTGGGCGAGGCGGAGGCGATGTTCGTCCAGGCGCTGATGTTCGATCCGGAGAATGTCACGGCGCACTACAACCTCGCGCTCATCTACGCCGAACTGGGCGAATCCGCCAGGGCGGCGGAACATCGCGAGCTGCACGCGACTTACAAACCCGATGACAACGCGCGCGATCGGGCCATCGCCGCCGCGCGGATCCGATACCCGGCCGCCAACCACGCCGCCGAGGCCGTCGTTATCTATGACCTTCAGCGCGACGGCGCCTATGACTTACCTGCGCAGGTCGCGTCCGACATTGCGATGGCGGAGGACGCGCCGATCCCGTCGGCGGCCGCAGCGGCGACGCGCGGGCAGGCGCCGGTCGCCTCGGAGAGGGAGACCGCGAGCCGATGAGTGACAGGAAGACGCAGAACACGACAGGGCCGAGTGAGCCGGCGCTCGAACAGAATGACGCGATCATCGCCGTCGCGTTCCGCTGGTCGCTTGCGGCGATCCTGCTCATCGCGATCGTCGGCGGCGCCATGTACTTTTTCTCCCGGGAAAAGCCCGACGTGTCCCCGACGACACAGGCGACGATCGCCCCGCCCGAAGTGTCTGTCTCCGGCGTCAGGGCGCCGTCGATTCCGTTTACGGATATCACGCGGGAGGCGGGGGTCGACTTCGTTCACGTGAATGGCGCGGCCGGGGAGAAGCTCCTCCCCGAGACGATGGGCGGCGGTTGCGCGTTTGTCGACTACGACAACGATGGCGATCAGGACCTGCTGCTGGTCAATTCGACCTACTGGCCCGATGACGAGCGAACGTCGACGGTTCGTCCCACAAGCGTCCTCTATCGCAATGACGGCGCCGGCGCCTTCACGAATGTCACTTTGGCGACGGGGCTCGGCCTCGAGTGCTATGGCATGGGCGCCGCCGTGGGGGACTATGACAACGACGGCGATGTGGATGTCTTCATCACGGCCGTTGGCGTCAATCATCTGCTGAGAAACGACGACGGTGTCTTCGCGGACGCCACGGCGAACGCCGGTGTCGCTGGCGACGCGAAGGACTGGAGTACCGGCGCCGCCTTCTTCGACGCCGACAATGACGGCGATCTCGATCTGCTCGTCTGCAATTACATCCGCTGGTCGCGCGA
>JAGQIB010000120.1:1150-3272 GCA_020431545.1 Gemmatimonadota bacterium | reverse complement strand
GTGGCGCGCAAGTACGCGCACCGGATCCCGTTCATCCTGAAGTTCAACCACAACGAGCTGCTCACCTATCCGAACAAGTTCGACCAGGTGATGTTCGGCAACGTCCGTCAGGCGTTCGACATGGGCTGCGTGGGCGTGGGCGCCACGATCTACTGGGGCTCGGACGAAGCCACGCGCCAGCTGCAGGAAGTCTCCGAGGCGTTCCAGATGGCGCACGAGCTCGGGATGATGACGATCCTGTGGTGCTACCTGCGGAACAGCGCGTTCAAGAAGGACGGCGTGGACTACCACGCGTCCGCGGACCTCACCGGTCAGGCGAACCACCTCGGCGTGACGATCGAGGCCGACATCATCAAGCAGANNAGCAGAAGCTGCCCGAGAACAACGGCGGCTACAAGGCGATGAAGTTCGGCAAGACGCACGAGAAGGTCTACACCGAGCTGTCCAGCGACCATCCGATCGACCTCACGCGCTACCAGGTCGCGAACTGCTACATGGGCAAGGTCGGTCTCATCAACTCGGGCGGCGCGTCCGGGGAGAACGATCTGCAGCAGGCGGTGATGACCGCGGTCGTGAACAAGCGGGCCGGCGGCATGGGACTGATCTCCGGTCGCAAGGCGTTCCAGAAGCCGAAGGCCGAGGGCATCAAGCTCCTGAACGCGATCCAGGACGTCTATCTCTGCGACGAGGTGACGGTGGCCTGATCCGCCGCCGGCGGGCCGATCACGAACCGGGCTCGGGTCGGCTGGCCGCCGATCCGGGCCCTTTTCTTTTCGGAACTGGACCGTGCGGTCGGGGTCGTCCCCGACGTTTTCCAGGTGTGAGACCCCTGGCGAATCGAAGAGGGTTGGTTGGCTTGATGGACCTGCGATGGCTCGTGCAGATCGGAGACCCGGCCGACGCCTCCGGCGTGTCGGTGGCGGCCCACGAGATCACGCACACCGTGCAGCAGGGCGGGGGCCGCAGGACGGGCGGCGGGTCGTCGGCCGGCGCGAACGTGCACGGCTGGGATCCGAGGCGGAAGCTGACGCTCGCGGGCAAGGCCGAGGCGGCAGCCGTGGCGGTACTGCGCGTGGGGCCGATCGCGGCTCACGCCGAACTGCTCGGCGTGGACCGGCACGGCCGGATCCTCGAACGCTGGATCCTCCGGGGGCCGCGGATCGCCGGCACGACGCCGGCGTCGCGGCGGAGCCGCACCGGCGACGTGACGCTCACCGCCGATCGCGCGGAGTCGCGCCACGTGCCCATCGGCCGCCGGCTCGTCCCGAGCCAGATCAAGTTCCTGACGCTCGCGTGACGTCGCGCGGCATTCTTCCTGTTCCGCGCCCAGCTGTTCGCGTCGTGACGGTCGTTCCGCGCCCTACCGCAGGCGCGTGATCTTCGTGCTCGACGTGAACCCTTCGGCCGTCACGCGCGCGAAGTAGATGCCGGCCGGCGCGAGATGGCCCGACGCGTCGCGCCCGTCCCACTCCGCCGACTTCGCGCCCGCGTCGCGGCCCTCGTCCAGCGCGACCACCCGTCGCCCCGCGAGATCGAAGATCTCCACGCGCCAGCTCTGCGCGCGCGGAATGCGGAAGTCGATCCGCACCCGCTCCGGCGCCGGGTTCGGTCGCGCGAAAACCGGGGGGATCGCTTCCACCGTCGCGCTGCGGACGACGGTCGCCAGAGGGGACCATCCCACGACCGTTCCCTCGCGCTCGTACGCGAAACGATACGTGTAGGTGCGCCCCGGCTCGGCCGTCGCGTCGACCCAGATCGCCTGCCCGCCCACGATCTCCACCGTCGACGCGGACACGCGCGACCAGCTCACCTGCGGATCCTGCGATCGCGCCGCGATCGCGCCGCGCACGTCGAGCAGGCCGGCGGCGTAGGCGTCGGCGATCTCGCGGCGGAACGCGGCACGCGCGCGACCGGCGTCCTCGGCGGAGCCGTCGTGACGTTCGACCCACGCGCGATCGAAGTCGTTCGCGCCGCCGAGACGCACGAGCACGCCGCGCGGGTCGTCCTCGGCCGACGTCCACGGCGGCAGGTCGGCCGGCGTCGCGAGCTCGCCGCCCTCGATCAGGAAGCCCTGCCCGCCCGGCTGCGACGTGAGCTTCTGCGAGCCCGCGAACACGTCGGG
>JAGQIB010000120.1:0-1043 GCA_020431545.1 Gemmatimonadota bacterium | reverse complement strand
CCCGCGACGACGTCGTTGATGCCGTCGCCGGTGACGTCGTCCACGCGACCGACCGCCCAGTTGTCGTCGCCGGTGAGCGACGCCCACAGGATGGAGCCGTCCGCACCCGAGAGCGCGAAGACGCTCGTCGCCCAGGAGCCCACCGCGACGTCGGGAATCGAGTCGCCGTTCACGTCGTCGAGCGTGGCGAGGCGCATGACGTTCGCCGAGCCCGGCAGGAACGCGACCCACGCCGTGTCGCCCGTCGCGCCGTCGAACGCGAACACCTGCGATGTCCACGTGCCCGCGAACAGATCGTCCGTGCCGTTGCCGGTGAGGTCGCTCACGCGCGCGAGCGCCATCACCGTGCCCGGCATCGAGTGGTTCCACACGAGCGGGACGCCGGTGGGGCCGCCGCGCAGCACCCAGACCGCGTCCGCGTTGTCGCCCACGCCGGCCGCGCAGTCCGGGATTCCGTCACCGGTGACGTCGCCGAGTGCCGCACTCGAGAAGATCGCGTCGCCGAGGTCGAGGCTCCAGAGGACCGAGCCCGAGGAACCGCTCGCGTGATAGAAGCGGTTGTTGTCCGAGCCGCAGCCGAAGAACACGTCGGGGACCTGGTCGCCGTTCGTGTCGGGCGTCGACGTGATCGTGTACACCCAGCCGGAGACGGCGGGATTCGGCGGGCTGTCGCTGTACGTATCGAAGCTCCAGTGCGTGGCGCCGTTCGTTCCGTCGAGCGCGAACGCGGTGCGCGCGCCCCACGCGGTGCCGAGCAGCACGTCCTGCTTGCCGTCGCGGTTCAGGTCCTCGCTGATCTCGAGGCAGTCCGACCCGTAGCCGCCGCTGTTCGACGGTCCGCCGAGCGGACGCACGGACCAGATCGTGACCGCGTTCGGGCCCGGCGCCGCTCCGCTCAGGCAGTACAGGTGGTCACCCGATGCGCCCGCGTCGTAGCTCTCGACGACGAGATCGGGGGTGCCGTCGCCGTCCTGATCCTGGATCTCCCCGGAGCTCAGCACGTCCTCCGGCCCCTGGAACATCCAGACCAGCGCACCGCCGGT
>JAGQIB010000119.1 GCA_020431545.1 Gemmatimonadota bacterium | reverse complement strand
CGGGTCGTCGACGAGGTCGACATCGAGGTGCGGCGCGGCGAGGTCGTGGGCCTGCTCGGTCCGAACGGTGCCGGCAAGACCACGACCTTCTACATGGTCACGGGACTCGTGCGCGCGGACTCCGGCCGGGTCACGATCGACGGCGACGACGTCACTCGTCTTCCCATGTACGTCCACGCCCGGCGCGGCATCGGGTACCTGCCGCAGGAAGCGTCGATCTTCCGCGGCCTCACGGTGCGCCAGAACATCCAGGCCATCCTCGAGACGACGAAGCTCGGCCGCGACGAGCGGCAGAAGCGACTGGAGCAGCTGCTGGCCGAGCTCCGCATCGGGCACGTCGCGGACCAGAAGGCATTCACGCTGTCGGGCGGCGAGCGGCGTCGCGTGGAGATCGCGCGGGCACTCGTCACCCAGCCGTCCTTCCTCCTGCTCGACGAGCCGTTCGCGGGGATCGATCCGATCGCCGTCCACGACATCCAGGAGATCATCGAGGGGCTGCGCCGCAAGGGCCTCGGGGTGCTGATCACGGATCACAACGTTCGGGAGACCCTCTCCATCACGAATCGCGCGTACATCCTTTTCAAGGGTAAGGTGTTGATCTCGGGGACGGCCCGCGAGCTGGCCGAGAACCCGGAAGCGCGCGCGATCTACCTCGGCGAGAGATTCTCCCTGTAGGAGAAGGCCGGAGCATCCATGGAACTCGGACTCAGACTTTCCCAGAAGCAGACGCTCAAGCTCGTGATGACGCCGCGTCTGCAACAGGCGTTGAAGCTGCTCCAGATGCCGTCGCTCGAGCTCTCGGCGCACATCGAGCAGGAGCTGCTGACGAATCCGCTGCTGGAGATCGACGAGACGGCCGAGGCGTCGACGCCGGAACCGGAAGCGCCCGAGTCCAGTGAAAGGGAGGTCTCGCCCGACGACACCGAGCTGGATTCCGGCCGGAACGATCTGGACTGGAGCGAGTACTTCGACGACGGCTTCGCCTACGCGGACGGCGGACGAGCCGAGCGGGAGGAGACCGAGTTCTTCGAGCGGGTTCCGGTGGGGCACGCCACGCTCGCGGACAATCTCACGGAGCAGCTGCACCTGCTGGACCTGGACGAGGAGACCATGCGGGTCGCCGAGTACCTGATCGGCTGTCTGGACGATCAGGGCTTCCTCGCGATCCCGCTGGAGGAAGTCGCCGACGAACTGGCGATCGACGTCGAGGCGGCGCTCCGCGCGCTGCGCCGCGTGCAGGAGCTGGAGCCGCCGGGGATCGGCGCCCGGAACCTGCCGGAGTGCCTGTTGATCCAGCTGCGCCAGCGCGGGGAGGCCGCGGGTCTCGCGGCCGCCGTGGTGGAGCATCACTTCGAGGCGTTCAAGCAGAAGCACTACCAGGAGATCGCGAAGGCGTTGAAGGTCGAGGCGTCCGACATCCAGGAAGTGGCGCACGAGATCGCGACACTGAATCCGCGCCCCGGCGCGCAGCTCGCGCGGGAAGATGCGCGCTACGTCGTGCCGGACCTGGTCGTGGACAAGATCGACGATCAGTACGTGGTGTCGCTGGCCGATGGCTCGGTCCCGCGTCTCCGGGTGTCCCGGCAGTACCGCGACATTCTGCGGAGTTCGGCCCGGAACGGCGAGGCGGAGTCCGCCTCGGGGGGCACGACGGGGGGCGCGACCGCCGCGGGAGAGGCGGCACCGGCCGCCAGCCCGGCCAACGCGCGCGCGGCCGCCAAGGAAGAGGAGGTCAAGTTCGTCACGGAGAAGCTCAAGTCCGCGAACTGGCTGATCCAGACGATCGAGCAGCGCCGCCGGACCATGGTCAAGGTCATGGAAGCGATCGTGGAATCGCAGATCGATTTCTTCGAGTCCGGCCCGCAGGCGCTCAAGCCGTTGACTCTGCAGGACGTCGCCGAACGCATCGGCATGCACGAGTCCACCGTGAGTCGCGTGACCACGAGCAAGTACGTCCAGACACCGCGGGGCTTGTTCCCGCTCAAGTACTTCTTCTCGAGCGGCCTCGATACGGAGTCCGGCGAGTCCGTGTCGTCCAAGATGGCCATGGGACGGATCCGCGAGCTGATCGAGAAAGAAGATCGGAAGAAGCCCCTGTCCGACCAGAAGATCGCCGAGCTGCTGCGAAAGGAGGGACTGATCGTCGCCCGGAGAACCGTGGCGAAGTATCGCGAACGGATGGGAATCCTGTCCGCGCGTCTCCGGAAGGAGTTCTGATTCGGCCGGGAAGACCCCGGCGCACTCTTCGGACATTCGTGGGGAGAGACATCGATGAACGTCTCCGTCACCGCACGACACTTCGAACTGACCCCGGACCTCAAGAGCCATGCGGAGTCCCGCATCGGGAAGCTGAGCCGCTTCCAGGAGGGTCTGATCAAGGCCACGGTCGTGCTGGAGATCGAGAAGTACCGCCACCTCGCCGAGATCTCCGTACACGGCAGCCAGGGGGACTACGCGGGCAAGGCCACCGCCGATTCCCTGGCGACCGCAATCGACCAGGCGTGCGAGAAGGTGGAGAAGCAAATCCGGCGGAGCGCACGCTTGAGCAACAACCACCGCAACGGCGAAGGCAAGGAGATGCTGACCATGGGCGACGTCCGAATCGAGAGCCAGCGCGTACCGCGGGAGATGATGACGCTGGAGGAGGCCACCGGCCGCCTCGACGACGGCGCCGAGGTCGTCGTGTTCGCGGACACGGACAACGGCTCCACGCGGGTCGTCTACCGTCGCCCCGACGGCAGCATGAAGCTGATCGAGCTCGCGGACTGATCGGAGCGAACTGACGATGCAGGGCATCACGGCGGGACAGTTGTTCGAGGAGCGGAAGGACGCGCTCGATCTCGAAGTGGTCGTGGAAGGCGCCCAGGCGCGCCTTCCCATCACGGTGAGCGACGTGAACCGCCCCGGCCTCGCGCTGGCGGGGTTCACCGAGAACTTCCTGTACGAGCGGATCCAGATCCTCGGTGAGACCGAGATGCTGTACCTCGAGACGCTGTCGGGTGAGGAGCGCCACCGCGCGTTCGATCGCCTGTTCGAGCAGGACCTGCCGTGCCTGATCATCTCCAAGGGACTGCCGATCGACGAGTACCTCCGCGAGAAGTGCGAGGCGGCCCAGGTGCCGCTCCTGCGCACGCGGATGTCGACGACCCCGTTCATTCATCAGCTCACCGCGTACCTCACGGACGTGTTCGCGCCGCGCATGACGCTGCACGGCTCGCTCGTCGACGTGTACGGCGTGGGGTTGCTGTTCGCGGGGGACAGCGGGATCGGCAAGAGCGAAACGGCGCTCGACCTCGTCGAGCGGGGGCATCGCCTGGTGGCCGACGACATCGTGATCGTGAGTCGTCGGCCGCCGGCGTCGCTCGTGGGCAGCTCGAACGAGCTGCTCGGACACCGGATGGAGATCCGCGGAGTCGGGATCATCGATATCCGGGAGATGTTCGGCGTGCGCGCCACCCGCGTGCGCAAGCGCATCGAGGTGGAGGTCCGCCTGGTCCGCTGGGACCCCGACGCGCCGTACGAGCGTCTCGGGCTCGAGGACCGCACGACCTCGATCCTCGGCGTTCGGATCCCCTACGTGACGATTCCGCTCGTACCGGGCAAGAACGTCGCGGTGCTCGCGGAGGTCGTGGCCATGAATCACCTGATCAAGTCCTCGGGACGCAACGCCGCGGTCGATCTCGACGCGCGCCTCAAGAACCTCATGGCCCGGGACCGGGCGGCCGCCTCCGTCACGGACGGCGGCGAGTCCGAGTGAGCGCGCCCTTGGAACGGACGCTGGTGATCCCGAACAAGGCCGGATTGCACATGCGCGCGGCGAACCTGTTCGTGGAGGTCGCGGGCCGATTCGCCGCGAACGTGTTCGTCAGTCGGGGAGAGGTGCGGGTGAACGGCAAGAGCATCATGGGTCTCATGATGCTGGCGGCGGCGTGCGGCTCGTCCGTGCGCATCGAGGTCGCGGGCGACGACGAGGAGGCCGCGATGGCTGCCCTCGAACAGCTCGTGAACGGAGGATTCGGCGAAGAACTGGCGGAGACGCCGGAGGATGCGGGATGAGGGAGACGATGACGGGGCGCATCGGCAAGGACCCTTCGGACATGACGGCGCGCGTGCTCGCGTTTCCGGAGCAGATCCGCGGCGCGTGGCGGCTGGCGGCGAGCCAACCGCTCGACGTTCCGGCCTCGCCGTCGCGCGTCTACGTGGTCGGCATGGGCGGGAGCGCGATCGGCGGAGACTTCGTGCGGAGCTACGCGGAGCAGCACGGTCGGGTCGCGGTGGAGGTGATCCGCGGTTACCAGCTTCCGCAGGTGGTGGACTCCGACTCGTTCGCGTTCTTCGTGAGCTACTCGGGGAACACCGAGGAAACGCTCGCGGCCTGGGAGGAAGCCGGGCGGCGCGGGGTCCCACGGGCGGTGGTCACGAGCGGCGGCGCTCTCGGCGCGAGCGCGGCCGAGCAGGGCGTGCCGCGGGTGGAGATCCCGGGGGGATCGCCGCCGCGGGCGGCGCTCGGCTGGACGTCGTTGCCGGTGTTCCATGCGCTCGCCCGCGCGGGGCTCGTCGCACTGACGGACGCCGACGTGGAGGAGGCGGCCACCGCGTGCGAGGCCGTGGCGCGTCGCTCCGGGCCGGATGCCTCGCCGAATGCGGTTCGAGAGTGGGCCGAGGCGTTGCCGGGCCGACTCCCGGTGGTCTACACCGCGGACGTGCCGTACCGCCCGGTGGCGGTCCGGTGGATGGGTCAGATCAACGAGAACGCCAAGACCCTCTGTCACGTCTCGCTGTTCCCGGAGCACAATCACAACGAGATCGTGGGCTGGGAAGCGGACTCGGCAGTCCGCGATCGGATCGATCTGGCGCTCCTGGACGACGATGCGGTCCATCCCCGGAACCGACGGCGCCTCGCGCTGTTCGAGAGCGAGGCGCGGCGACTCGGGCGGCGCGTGACGCGCTTCACGCCCGAGGGTCGCGGACTCCTCGCGCGGCTGTACTCGTTCGCGCTGCTCGGCGACTTCGCGAGCCTCTGGCTCGCGGCTCGGCTCGAGGTGGATCCCACGCCGGTCGCGAGCATCGACCGGTTCAAGGGTGAACTCGAGCGCTCCTGAGGCGCGGGCCCCGGGCGGATCTCCGGGAGCGACGCTCGGCCGACGCGGGAAAAGGCCCTGGCATCCCGGGCGGCGGGCGAGTAGACTGCTCCGCTTGATTCCCGAGGGATTCCGCTTACCCCCAAGGAGCGACCAGCGATGAGCGAGCGGCACCTGTTCACTTCCGAGTCCGTGACCGAAGGCCACCCGGACAAGGTCGCCGATCAGATTTCCGACGGCGTGCTCGACGCCCTCCTCGAGCAGGATCCTCGCAGCCGCGTGGCCTGCGAGACCATGGTGACGACCGGCGTCGCGATCGTCGCCGGCGAGATCACGACGGAAGCGTACGTGGAGATTCCGGACATCGTCCGGAGCACGCTCCAGCGCATTGGCTACGACGACGCGGCGTACGGCATCGACTACGAGACGTGCGCGGTGATGACGTCGATCGATCGGCAGAGCCCGGACATCGCGATGGGCGTGGACGACGGCGGCGCCGGCGACCAGGGCCTCATGTTCGGTTACGCCACGAACGAGTCCCCCGAGCTCATGCCGCTGCCGATCGCGCTCGCACACCGCATCTGCCGCCGACTCGCGGACACGCGGAAGTCGGGTCAGCTCGCGTTCCTGCGCCCCGACGGCAAGTCTCAGGTCACGGTGGAGTACGACGACGACCGTCCGATTCGCATCGACACCGTCGTCGTGTCCGCGCAGCACCACGACACGATCTCCCAGAAGGAGATCCGCGACCAGATCGTGCAGCAGGTCATCGAGCCGCTGCTTCCGGCCGAGCTCGTGGACAAGGCGCGTCCGCCGAAGTACCACGTGAACCCCACCGGTCGTTTCGTGATCGGCGGTCCCCACGGAGACTGCGGTCTCACCGGCCGCAAGATCATCGTGGACACGTACGGCGGAATGGGCCGGCACGGCGGCGGCGCGTTCTCCGGC